>JAGGWG010000017.1 GCA_021157605.1 bacterium
ATTAAAGGCGAGCTCTCACCTTTAGTCTGCAGAATGACTAATGGTAGATGTCCCATTGCCTCTTGGGTGCCCTGGGGTCAGGCAGTAACAACAATTTCCCAAGGGCAGTTTAACTATATGCCGAGATAAACTATTTTTAGGTCTAATTTTAGATGCGGCAGTTGATAGGCGTGTTTTTTTCTTTTACAATTCAAAAACAATGTCCTATTCGAGGCGAGTTTTTTTAAATACTTTAGCGCAGTCTTTTTCTCGTGTTTTTTCTATAGCAGTAAGCATTGGCACAGCAATGATTTTAACCCGTTATTTAGGACCTGATGGATACGGGAAGTACAATACTGCTATCGGTTTTGTGGGTCTTTTGGCTGTTTTGGGTGATTTGGGTATTTATAATATTTTAGTTCGGGAGTTAAGCCAGAGTTCCTCCAGACGAGAAGAGGTTTTGGCTAATGTTTTTGCTTGGCGTTTGCTTTCTTCTGTTTTGGTGCTTTTGGTTATTGCTGTTGCTGGTTGGTTAATGCCCTACGAAAAGGTGGTTAAATTAGCTATTTTGATAGAGGCTGTTCGCAATTCAGTCTATGTTTTGCGGACATTTTTTACTTCTCTACCCCAAGTAAATCTGCGTTTAGATCTTTCTGCGTGGGGAGAAATTATTGGTCGCGGCAGTTTTCTTTTGTCAGTAATTTTAGTAGCGGTTTTTCATTGGAGCCTGCTTGTGCTTTTTGTTTTGCTGTTGACAACCACAGTTTTGGAGACTTTGTGGATGTTTTTTAGTTTTAAAAAACTGGGCGGTAGTTTGCATTTAGCTTGGGATTCCGAATTTTTAAAAGTTTTTTTAAAAGATTCAATAGTTTTAGGTTTTGCTTATATTTTGGGTAGTATGCATTTTCGTTTGGATACAGTTTTACTTTCAGTGATGAAGCCGGCTGAAGATGTGGGTATTTATAGCGTTGCTTACCGCATTTTTCAGACCTTTGTAATGCTGCCAGCGGTTTTTATCACTGTGGTTTACCCTCGTTTTGCTGAATTGGCAGCGAAAAACAGATGGTCTGATTTTTTCCGTTTTTCCTTGAGGATTCTCTGGTTGGCAGCTTGGCCCTTGGCAATTTTGAGTTTTCTGTATGCTCCTTATATGGTTAGGATTATAGGAGGGGAAGCTTATTCTCAATCAGTTATGCCGCTTTGGCTTTTGTCTTTTGCTATTGTGGGGGGGTTCATGTATGCTGGCTTTAGCCAGATGGCGGTGGCTCTGAAACGTCAAAAACTAGTAGTTTTAGTAGCTGGTGTAGCTGTTTTTATTAATATGGTTTTAAACTTGGCCCTTATACCCGCTTTTTCTTATAGTGGTGCGGCTTTAGCTACTTTAGTTTCCGAGTGTTTTGCTTTTATTGTCTTTGCTTTTCTTTTTAACCGCTTTTTAGGGTTTCGTATTGATTATGGATATTGGCTGAAGATTGTTTTTTTGGCTTTGTTTGTGGGGGTTATTGCTAGGGGTTTACAATGGTTTTTGCCTTATTCGGAATTTGCTCTTCAATCTTTGCCTTTGGCAATGTTAGAGATTGGTTTGATATGGTTGGCTTGTTTTTTGCTTTATTTTGTTTTGGCTGTAAAGTTTAATTTTCTACCCCGGACAATTTTAAAAGAGATAATAAAAAGGTGATGAGTAAACCTAAGGTTTCAGTAGTTATCCCTGCCTTTAATGCTGAAAATACTATTGCCGAGACGCTTTATAGCTTGTTTTGGCAGAGCTTTAGGAATTTTGAAATTATTGTGGTTGACGATGGCTCAAGTGATCGTACTGGCAAAATAGTTGAATCTTTAAAAGGCTGTTCACCTGTTCTTACCTATCTTTATCAAAAAAATAAAGGTCCAGCTGCAGCTCGCAATAAGGGTTTTTCCCATAGCCAAGGAGAGTATTTAATTTGGGTAGATGCTGATGATATTTGGTTGCCGCAGCGATTAGAAATGTTAGTTTCTTTTTTAGACAAGAATGCAAACGTTGATTTAGTAACTTCTGATGCTTATCTTTGGTATCCACCAGCAAAAATAAAGGGCACCTACTATTCAACTTATCCTCTGCCTAAAGAGTTTTCCTTTACAAATTTATTGCAGAGAAATTTTGTCTTTACTTCGACTTTGATGAGACGCAGTGTTTGGTCAGAAACAGGAGGTTTAAATGAATCCAGAAATATTATTGGGGTTGAGGATTATGAGTTTTGGCTTAGGGTTTTAAAAAAGAATTTTAAGCTGGCTGTTTTGGGCGACCCTCTAATGTTTTATCGGATAAATCCCAAAGGTCTTTCTGCTAAAAAGCCAAAAGTTAACCAAGCTCTTCTTGAGATTTTTGCTTTAGTGCGGCGTTTAAATCTTACTGCAGAGGAAGAAAAAATAATTTGTCAGAGAGAGCGCGAACTCAAGCTCCATCTGGCTCAGTCTTATGCCAAAGATAAAAATTTGGATCAGGCTTTAGTTTATTTTCAACAACTTCCTTCTTTATGGGCGCGTCTTTCTTTTTTATTGCTCCAGCGCCGTTATCTAAAATTATGGCGTTTTCTTTTTAAAGCAAAGCGATTCTTGGGCAAGCTAAAAAGGAAAATATGAAACCTAAAGTTGTCCATCTGATTGATGTGTTAGAAAAAGGGGGAGCGCAAAAGATTGTTTTTGATATTGTTTCTTCAGGCGGTTTTAATTTTGAGGTCTTTGCTTTTTGGGGCGGGGTTTATCAAAAAGAGATTGAGTCTTTGGGAGTTAAAGTGAGGGTTCTTGGCATTCATCCTGAAAAAATAGGTTTTCGTCATCCTTTAAACTTATTAAAAACATTTCTTTGGTTAAGGAAAAATATTGCTGAGGTTAAACCCGATATCTTGCAAACCCATCTTTTGGGAGCTGATATGTGGGGGAGGCTGGCGGTTCCTAAAAGAGTGAAAACTGTGCAGACAATCCATTCAGCAGAAAAGTTTAGAGGCAAACTTCTTTCAAGATTTGGTTTAAAGACTTTTCTTTTTGATCGCTGGCTGAACGCTAAAACAGATTTAATTGTGGCTGTTAGTGAGGCGGCAAAAGAAGGTTTAAGCAAAGAAGGGATTAGGCCAGAAAAGATAAAAGTTATATATCCCGGAGTAGACACAAAAAAGTTTGCCCCCAATGAAAAAAAGAGAAAGTTTTGGCGCCAAAAGTGGCAGGCAACTTCAAAATTAGTTATTGGAAGTGTGGGGCGGTTAGCCAAGGTAAAAAGGTTTGATCTTTTAATTAAAGCTTTAAGTTCGTTGCCCAAAGAGATAGTGTTAGTGTTGGTTGGTGGTGGACCAGAAGAAAAAGCTTTAAAAAAGCTTGCTAGTGTTTTAGGGTTAAGAAAGAGGGTCTATTTTTTGGGAGAATGTGATAATGTGGCTGAAGTTTTAAACGGCTTTGACATCTTTGTGCTTTGTTCTGAATGGGAGGGTTTCCCTTTGGCTTTGATAGAGGCAGCTGCAAATCAAAAAGCTATTGTAGCCGTTAATGTCGGAGGCATACCTGAGTTTGTTGAAAATAAAAAAACAGGCATTTTGATTAAGCAAAATCATCCGCAAATTTTGGCCAAAAAGCTTAGATTTTTATATTTAAATCCTCAAGAAAGGAAGCGTTTAGCCCAAAATGCTTATAAAAAAGCCCAAGATTTTGACACCCAAAAAATGGTTGACAGCTATAAACAAATTTATTCTTCCTTATTATGAGACTTCGAGCTTCCATTGTTATCGCTACTCTCAATAGGCATCAGACTCTTTTGCGCACCCTTCCAGAAGTATTAAAACAGAAAGATGATTTTTTAGAAATTGTTATTATTGATCAGTCAGATGAAATCCCCAAAGAGTTTTTGGATTTTGTCAAAAAAGAGCCAAAAATTAAATTTTGGCGTTTTTCAATTAAAAAGCTGACAACAGCCAGAAATGAAGGAATCAAAAAGGCAAAAGGAGATATAATTATCTTTTTAGATGATGACTCTTTAATATTTCCGGGCTTAATCAAGGCGCATCTTGAAAACTATAAAGATCCCGAAGTGGGAGCAGTTACAGGAAGAGAGGTCTTAGAGGATAAGCCTAATTACAGCACCAAAGGGAAAGGCCAGGTTATTACCAAAAGAGGTGAGATTTTTCCCAATACCACTTCTCGGGATAAAGGTGAGGTAGATTCTCTTTGGGGAGCGAATATGTCTATTAAAAAGGATATTTTAAAAAAGATTGGCGGTTTTGATGATGATATCCTTTTAATTAGAGATGAAACTGATGTCTCTCTTCGCATTAAACTTTTGGGTTATAAAATTATTTTTGAACCTAAAGCGAGGATCATTCATCTTCAGGAAAAGAAAGGGGGAACGCGTTTTGACAAGCGTCTTCAGTGGTATTTTAAGTTTTTTCATGATGAAATCTATTTTCAACTCAAATACTTCTCGCATCGTTATCTTTGGCACTTCTTTTGGAGAAAGTTAAGACCTGTTTTAGCTTGTATGTTCTATTACGGAAAAGGCCATCCTAGAGCAATAGTTTTGCCTTTTTTGGCTTTCGGAGCCGGCATAAAGACATATCGCAAGAATAAGGGTTCAAGGTATGTTCCGCTTCGCATTGGCATTGATGTTCACCATTTGAATGCCAAAGTGACTGGCAAGGAAGCTTATGCTTTAGGTATTGTTCAAGCTTTGGTTAAAATTAAGCATACAAATATCTACTTTCTTTATTCCCGCAAAAGACTTCCTTTGTCGCCTTATCGTTTTAAGTGGCGAATCAGCCGAGTTCCGGGATTTTTATGGTATTTTTGGAGCTTAATGCAGATAAAACTTGACGGGATTGATGTTTTGTTTGCCCCCACTTCTTACATATTAGCTTCGCTGGTGCCTGCTAAAGCTTTGCCAGTAGTTCATGATCTAGCTGTGTTTAGAAAAGAATTCAAAAGCCTTTTGAAAGCCAGAATTATAGAGAAAGTTTTGCTAAAGAGAGTTTTGAGGAGCAAGAAAGTGATTTCTATTTCTAAATTTACTGCTTTAGATTTACAGAACAGGTTTCACCTTTCAGGCAAAATAGAGATAGTTTATCCGGGTTTACCAGATTTTAAAAAACATCCCAATCCGGTCCCAATACTAAAGAAATATAGTCTTAAAAAGCCATATATTTTGTCTGTGGGCACAGTAGAGCCGCGCAAAAATTTTTCCAACCTTATTTTGGCTTATAAATCTTTGAAAAAAATTAAAAATAGGTATCAGTTGGTAATCGTAGGTAAAAAAGGTTGGTATGCAGATAACATTTTAGCGCTCGCGAAAAATCAAAAAAACATAAAATTTTTAGGCTATGTGCCAAGAGAAGATTTGAGAGCCATTTTCCAAGAAGCAGAGATATTTGCTCTGCCTTCTAAATGGGAGGGTTTTGGTTTGCCTGTTTTGGAGGCATTTTATTTTGGTTTGCCGGTGATTACTTCTAATGTTTCTTCTTTGCCTGAGGTGGCTAGGGAAGCAGCTTTGTTTGTGAATCCAGACAGCAAAGAATCTATTAAAGAGGCTTTGTTAAAATTAATTAAAAGCAAAAAGCAAAGGGAAGAGTTGGCAGCCAAAGGAAAGGAGAGATTAAAACGGTTTTCTTTTACCCGTTCAGCTAAAAAATTATTAGGAATTTTTAATTCTTATGTTAAGTAGAGTTACTTGGCAATTTGGGGTTTTATCTTTAGCTCTTTTTTTTAGTTTTCTTTTGGCAAAATTTGGTTTTTGGGTTTTTGCTTTTCTTTTGTTTGCCTTTGGTTTTTTGTTTTGTTTTCTTTTTTTTGAAAAGGCTCTTTTTATTCTTGCCTTTTTAATTCCTTTTGAAAAAACATTAGCTTTGGATATCAAGGGTGTTACTGTTAGGTTTTCTCACCTTTGGTTGGGACTTCTTTTTTTGGTTTGGATTCTAAAAATGCTTTTGCGCCAAAAATTTGAAATCAAGAACGACAGAGCTTTTATTTATTTAGGCTTGTACTTTTTAATAGCGCTTTTATCTTTACAGTGGGTTGGTAATTTTCAGAGAGGGGTAGAGGTTTTATTGTTTACTCTTTTCACTCTTTTTTCTTTTTGGTTTATTTTCCAACTCCTTGTTAAAAAAAGAGAGTATTATTTTTTGTTTCTTAAAGGATTGTTGTGGGGCAGTTTAGTGGCCGCTATATTTGGTATTTTTCAATATTTCGGTGATTGGTTAGGTTTGCCTTTATGGCTGACCGGGATTGGCGCTGGTTATACCAAAGCGGTTTTGGGTTTTCCTCGTATAAGAGCTACTTTTTTTGAGCCTCTTTATTGGGGAAGTTTTATAATTATTATTTGGCCATTAGTTTATTTTCAGATTTATGCCAAAAATCGGGTTTGGCCCAAAAAGAGATTAAAGCTTTTGCTTTTGCTTATGCTTATTAATCTCATTTTGACTGTGGCTCGCAGTTCTTATTTGGCTTTTATTGTGCAGGCTTTTGTTATTGCTTTGGTTTCTTTTGTCAAGCACTTTCGGGTGCGTAAGGCTTATTGGTTAAGCATTGCGGGGTTGTTGTTTTTCGCTTTTCTTTTTATTGTTGTTAATTTTCCCCACCTTTTCCCAACTAAAGTACAAGGTTTAATTTCTCATGCTACTTCAATTTCTGACTGGTCAAGCAGAGAGAGGCTTACTACCTGGGAGTCAGCTTTAAAAGCCTTTAGAAAATCTCCTTTAAAAGGCATAGGGATTGGTCAGTTTGGCCCCTATTGGGCTGGTTATCCGCATCAAACTCCGAAATCTGGCTGGCAGATAGTTAATAACCAGCCTTTAGAGCTTTTGGCAGAAACCGGAGTGTTTAGTTTTCTATTTATTCTCTTGTTTTACCTTGCTCTTATTTTTCAGCAGGTGTCAGGGTTAAGAGCTAAGGAAAAGCTTTATGGGGTTCTTAGTTGGGGATATTTGATTAGTCTTTTAGGTTTGGCGGTTCAATGGCAGTTTTTTTCCACTCTTTATATTGTCTATCTTTTTGTCTTTTTTGCTTTAGCTTTGGTTAATAGTTTTTATGCCCAAAACAAAGCCTAATTTTTGGTTTTTATTATTGCTTTTAGCAGTTTTAGCAACTGGTTTTTTCTTGAGTTTTCAGTATTTCTTTTTAGCGGATTTTCCCGTTGGTCGTGATGTTATTACCCATATACTCAGGGCCCAACAAATTCAAGGAAAAGGGTTTTTATATGCTTTTAAAAACTCTTTTTATCCTTTTGCCTACTTTATTTTTATATTTATTCATAAAGTTTTTTCTTGTTTTGGTTTTTCTTGGCAAAGAACTTTTATTTTTCTTGAGTGTTTTTATCTGTTTGTAACCGCTATTCTCTCTGGTGTCTTGGCTTATAAAACCTTTGCTGATTGGCGTGTTGCGGCTTTAAGTTTGTTGCTAGTATCCTCTTCACGCTGGCTCAATGAATCTTTGCGTATTGGGCTGATGGGAGAGATGTTAGGATGGGTTTTTCTTCTTTTGGCTTTGATTTTTCTTTTTGAGAAGAGGTGGTTGTGGTTTTTGGGTTTTTCCCTTGTTCTCTTTTTCAGCCACTTTTTGCCTTTTGCTTTTTTGTCTCTTGTGTTTTTGGGTTTTGCGGTTTTTTGGAGTTTGGTTGGTGCAAAAAAAGAAGCAAAAACAGGACTCTTGATTATTTTTGTTATCCTTGTTGCTCTTGCTTTATTTTATTCTCTTTTTCCAGATATCTTTCAAAAAATTTATGCTGCTTTTTTTGAGCAGAGTACTCGCGAAGGAGAGCGTTCTTTGATCAACTATGCCATTGATTCTGAAAAAAGAAGAATTTTGTCTTATGCCTTTTCTTTTGTTGGTTTTTTGATTTTGGTTGTCAGGTTGCTTAAAAAACGGTTTTTTTCTGTTCAGAGCGAAAAAAAATGGCTCTTTTTAATTTTTGGCCTATTTGGTTTTTTGCTTTGCTTTAAACATTATCTTGGTATTCATTTTTTCAGTTATCGTTTCTATGTTTATTTTGAGATATTTGCTTTGATCTTAGCGGCTTATGGGACGGTAGAGACAGCTAAGATGCTAAGCAAGAGATGGGTTTCTTTGTTGCTTCTGCCTTTGGCTTTTACTCTTATTTATCCGAACTGGAAAGCAACCAAAGAAATTACTTTATGGCAGCTAAACACACCTGAATTAGGGGATGCTCTCCCCCAGAATGATCGTTTAGCTATTGATGAGATTGCCGCAATTTTAGAGCCGAACTCTAAAATTTATGGTCCTACATCATGGCATACCTGGTTGAGTATATATGGTTTTTCCTGCTGGGGAGATTGGTCAGGTCCTGAGTATGCCAAAATTTACTCTCTTAGTGATTTTGACAAATTTAAAGATTATCTTTTAAAAAAGAAGTATAAATATATCTATTTTTCCAGTGTGAGTCCGACTGCTCCTTTGGAAAAAGCGGATTTTCTAAAGCTTGTTTATAATAAATATGGGGTAAGGGTTTATGAAGTTGTTTTTGATTAACAGGCGACATTTTTGGGCTTTTTTGTTTATTCTTTATGTCTTTTTGGCTTTTCTTTGGCCGCTGTTCTTTCTAAAACTGAAAATTTATGTTGTTTTTTTGGTTTTTATGGCAATATGGTTATTAAGTTTTAAGAAAATATGAAGATAGCTCAAGTTTGTCACACTTTTTTGCCTCATATAGGCGGGATCGAACTTTATGTTTACCGTTTGGCTAGAGATTTGTTTAAAAAAGGTGCAGAGGTAGAGGTGATTACTACAGATTGGGGGATAGAGAAGAAAGAAAGTTTTTCTTTTCCGGTGAGATACTTTAAAGGCTCTCCTGTTCTTTTGCGCAATCCTCTTGCTTTAGGTGTTCTTTTCCATTTTTGGAAAAAGGATTATGATATTATTCATCTCCACTCTGTTTGGTTTTGGCCTTCTTTTTGGGCTACTCTTTTACGGAAAAAAGCAAAAGTTGTGGTCACAGTTCATGGTGTTTATCCTGACGAGGCGAGTTTTTTGGTTAAAATGGGGCTTAAGTTCTTTGGCCTGATTGCTTCTTATATTCTTAAAAAAGCAGATAGAATTATTGCTTTGGCTCCTCAGGAGAAAGAAAAATTAGTTAGGATCTTTAAGGTGCCTTCTCAGAAAATAGAGATTATCCCTAATGGTATTGACGCTCCTGCTAATTTAGGAAAAGTGCCCCAATTTATAAAAAAGAAATATGGTCTTAGTAAAAATAAAATCATTCTTTTTACCGGCAGAGTGATTGCTGATAAGAATCCGGACAAGTTAGTTTTGGCTTTACCTGAAATAATTCGGGATTTTCGTGAGACAAAGATTGTTTTTGTGGGGCCAGTAGACAAAGAGTATAAAAAAAAGCTTTTGTCTTTGATTCCTTTTAAAATACGAAGACATATTGTTTTTGCTGGTTCTTTTCACCCAGTAAAAGAGAGAAAGAAGCTCTATTCTTTTTATAAAATTGCTGATGTTTTTGTTTCTATTGGTTCATGGGAGGGTTTGCCGACTCGCATTCTTGAGGCTTTGTCACAAGAAACGCCTGTGATTGCCTACTGCTCTGGCGGCTCTCAGGAATTGATTAAAGATGGAATTAATGGATATTTATTAGAAAAATTAGAGGCAAAACTTTTGGGAAAAAAGATTGTTAAAAGCTTTCGCTTTTTAAAAGTTGGAAGTAAATTTAAAGAAACTAATCGTTTGCTTTTGAAAAAATATCTCTGGTCTTATTTGTTTCAAGAAATAGAGTCTTTATACAGAAAACTTTGCTCAAAAAATGCTGGCTATAAATAACAAAAAATTAGTAGTAAAAATTGTCTTAATTAATTTATTAGTAGCCTTTTTTTGGGTTTTAGGTTTTGGTATTAGTATTTTGGGTTTTCCTTATTTTAATTTTTTGAATGGCTTAATATTTTTCTTTTTGCCGGGTATAAATTTGGCTTTATTTTTGACCCAAATCACAGGTAGGAGATTGAGGATTATAAGTCTTTTTCTTTTTGGTGTACTTATTTCTTTTTTGCTTAACCCAACTATCATTTATATTTTCTCTTTGCTTTTTAACAGAATTGGTCAAGAGCAGTTTGTTTTATTGGTTTTTTTGCTTTACTGGATTTTTAGTTTTGTTTTGTTGCTGCTTTCTTGTTGCTGGGGCAAAAAACACTTTTTAGATTTTAATTTTGCTTTTTTAAAAAAGCATAAGATTTTGTTGTTTGTTTTTTTGGCACTAATTTTTATAGCCGGACTTGGTTTTTTACTTTATCCTTATGTACCTGAGGCAGATGGTTACAGTTATATGGTTAAAATTAGGGACACTCTTACTTATCATCGTATGCCTCTGAGTGAATCAAGGCCTTTGTTTTTTGCTTTGGTTTGGCTGCTTTTGTTTTTGACAAAAATCCCTATTTATTGGTTGTTTAAAATTGTTTTTCCCTTGCTTTTGTTTTTGGTTTTAGCTCTTGTCTTTTATGGTTTGTCTTTCTCTAAAATAAAAAACAGGTTATTATTAATAGTTAGTTCTTTGGCTTTTCTTTCCTGTCCAGTCATATTTGCTGAAGTTTTATACGCCCGTCCCCAAACAGTTTTTATTCTGTCTTTTGTAGTTTTGCTTTTTGTTTTGAGGGATTTTATTTTATCTTCTCAAGCTAAAGATTATTTTTGGCTTGGTTTTTTGCTTTTGTTCAATATTTTGGGTCTCAAAATACACTTGTTTTTTGTCTTTAACATCCTGCTTGTTTTGGTTGTTCTGTTTTTTTCTTTGAGGAACCTAGCAAGAAAATATCCCCTCGAATCACTGGTTATTTTTTTAGTTGTAGTTTTTGGTAGTTATCCTTGGCTGCGGGACTGGGGTTTTGTAGATCAAATTGCCAGATTGGTAAAACCTTTTATTCAGAGTTTGATCCATCCCCATTTTGATCTCTGGTTCATTGATTATTATGTCAATGTTTTTGGTAATGAGCTGGGTTGGCCGGGAATTACCCAGCTTTACTACTATGCTTATAATTTGGGATTGTTTCTCCCTTGCTTTTTAATCTTGTTTTTAGCTGGAGTTAGACAAAAAAGAAAATTGTTTTCCAGAGGCAGTTGGATTTGGATTTTAGGTTTTATAATGTTTTTCTCTATTGCTGAGATTTTTCCGCGTTTAGGAGTAGCTTTTTTGCCTGATAGAGCTTGGTTGTATGTTTCTTTGATTTTGATCTTTTTTGTTCCTACAGTTTTGTCTATTTTTGGGAAAAAACTACTGAAAAAAAAGGTTTGGTTTATTGTCTTTATGCTTAGTTTTGTGCTGTCAGTTTTGGCAAGTTTGTTTGTAGTTTATGCTAAGCAGGGCTGGGTTACGAAAGAAGAAATAAGAGCCGCAGAGTTTATTAAGGAGAATACCTCTTCAAACTCTGTTTTTGTTACTCAGAAAGGCAATTATCCTTTGGTGAGGTATTTTGCGCAAAGGTTTTTTGTTCAAGCACCAAAAGAGTTCTTTTTGGGTGGAGAGATTGATTCAGAGGATTTAGAGTTTCTTAACAATTTATCAGAAAAAATTTCCAAGAAAAAAGAATATCTAGTACAAAATGAAGAAATAGCCAAAAAAATGAAAGTTGTTTTGGGAAAAATGGTTGATCCAGATAATTTAGAAATTAGTTCTTATATTAAAGAGTTCAGTGTTTTAGAAAGTAAATTGTTGAGAAATAAACTTTTTTTAAAAGCAGCAAAACTTTATGGTTTAGACCAAAAAAGACCCGCATACATACTTTATTCTGAAGGTAAGTTTGATTCTCTTTACGGAATGAGAGAATGGTGGAAAAAAGATAATTTTTACGGGGCCAACCTGGATAAATTTGACAATAACCCCAATTTTGAAAAGATATATAACAAGGGCGGTGTTAGGATATGGAAGTTAAAAAAATAATTATGATTAAAGCTAAAAAAGAAAAATCAAAAAGGATTTTAAGACCTAAAATTGTAATGATTCGTTCTAATCCAGTTGATCCTGACCCACGGGTGGAAAAAATAGCCAGAGTTTTGTCTTGTGTTGGCAAAGTAACTATTATCGCGTGGGATAGAGAAGGGGGAAGCAAGAAACGAGAAAAAAGATTTTATGCTGATATTGAGCGTTTGCAACTCCGAGCTAAATACGGATCTTTAATGTTGATATTTCCACTTGTTTTTTGGTGGATTTATGTTTTTTGTCGATTGCTTTTAAAAAAATTTGATATTATTTATGCTTGTGATTTGGATACCTATCTTCCCGCTCTTTTGGTAGCCAAAATTAAGAGAAAGAAAATTATTTACGATATCTTTGATTTTTATGCTGATATGCTCTACTTACCCTCTTTTATTACCAAACCAGTTGGTTGGTTGGATAGAAAAATAATGAATTGGGCTGATGTAGTAATTTTGGTAGATAAGGCACGCGAGAAACAGATTTATCCTGCTAAACCCAAGAAATTAATTTTTATTTACAATGTGCCAGAAATAGAGGATGTTTTTTTAAAAAAGATAAAAAAAATTTCATCAAAAAAAGATTTTTTCTTTTATGCGGGTCTTCTTTCTAAAGATAGAATGATTAAAGAGATAATAGCTCTTTTTAAAAAACACCCTTCTTGGAAATTAGAGATAGCTGGTTGGGGGCCACTAGAAGGTTTTGTTAAAAAAGCGGCGAAATACGAAAATATTAAATTTTTAGGGAGAATTTCTTATGAAGAAGTTTTAGAGAAAACTGCTCAAACAAGATTTTGTTTTGCTTTTTATGATCCTCGGGTTCCTAACAACCGTTATGCGAGCCCAAATAAGTTGTTTGAAGCAATGGCTTTAGGTAAGCCAATTATTACCAACAAGGGCACAAGTATGACAGAGTTAGTTGAGCGAGAAAAGATGGGTTTGGTTATAAAATATGGGAAGGTTGATGATTTTCAAAGAGCCATATCTTTTTTGCTAAAACACCCCTCTCTTTGTCAGAAAATAGGTCAGCGTAATTATCAACTATACAAAAAAGAATATCATTGGAGCAATATGAAAAAAAGATTACTCCGGGTCATCCAGAATTTAATGGTTATTTAATTTTTTAATCTATGTATAAAGCTATAATTACTAATTTTGGTTCAAGTCTTAATAAGGGCAGTGAAGCCTTGTTGCTTGGCCAGATAGATATTTTAAAAAAAGCAAAAGTGAAAACTGTGGCTGTCGCCTGTTATTATAAAGATTTACATATTCAAGGTTTAAAAAAAATAGATCTACCTGGATTAAGCTATAGGTATTGGTTGGATTCTTATCGTCTAGATTTCTGGAAATTTAGTTTGTCTTTATGGCGTTATGCTTTTGCTTTATTTAGGGTGTTGATATGGAGGTTGTTTAATGGATTGGCAAAAAAGAAAACAAAGACATCGCTTTTGTTTATTTTGCCTAAACCACTTCATGATTATATAGATATTGATTTGGTGGTCAATACTGGTGGTGATGTAATTACCAGTGATTATGGCACACTTGGTCTTTTGTGTTATCTTTCCAATTTGTATTTGCCACTGTTAATGGGGAAGCCTATTTTATTTTTAGGTGAAACAGTTGGTCCCTTTAAAGAAAAAATAACAGAAAAGCTAGCTTTGTTTTTGTTGAGAAGAAGTTTAGTAGTTTTTGTCAGAGATATTGAAAGTTATAAGTTTTTGAAGAGGTGTGGTTTGAAAAACATCAGATTGATTGCGGATCCAGCTTTTTTGGTTCCTGCTGCTTCGAAAAGCGAGTTTAAAAAAGTATTAGAACAAGAGAATATTTCTTTTGGTCCCCAAGACAAGTTGGTAGGTATTGTTTTGAGCGAGATTATTTATTGTTATTTGCAAGGAAATAATTCTGTTTCGGAAAAAAAAGAAAAATTGATAAAAATTTTTGTCCAAACAATAAGACAACTTCTTCAGCGTAGAGACGTAAAAATTATTTTAATCTCTCATGTTTTTGGTCCTTGCAATGTTGACGATCGTTGTCTTGCCCAAAAAATTGTTGCTTATTTTAGTAATAACAAAAGAGTTTTTGTATTAAAACACAAGCATTCTTTTGCTGAGATAAAATCAGTAATTGGGCAGTTAAAACTTCTTATTAGTTGCCGAATGCATCCTCTGATTGCTGCGGTTTCACAGGGGATTCCTGTAGTTCCTATTGCTTACAGTCGGAAGTTTTACGGAGTTATTGGGAAAGGTATGGGACTTGCTGAATTTGTTATAGATATTAATGAACTGACAGTAGAGAAGTTGGGGCAAAAGATTAATTTACTTCTTAACAAAAGAAAGCAATCCTATCTTCAAGAAAAATTACAAAGGAAGAATCTTAAAAACAAAAAACTCATTTTTAAAGGGGTAAATTTTTTAACTCGAAAACTTAACTCTTTTTACCGGGATAGCGGTAAATCCTGAAATATATCAAGAGAAAAAATTTGGCTATTAGTTTTAAAAGTATTGCTAACGACCAGAATTTTTTTTGAGAGAAAGTTGTGGCGTTGATTAGGGAGAATTTAGCAAGTAGATAATCAATTAAGCCTACAGGTTTTTTGGGTGTGTATTTTTTATTCAATATCTTTTTTGTTGCTTCAGCTTTTTTGTTTTTAGCAAAAATCATCGTGGCAGCTGATTGGAGTACTTTTTCTGCTTTTACTTTTTTTATTTCTAAATATTGTGTGGCGGTTTGGTGGATGATTTGTTTGCCTTTTTTCGTTCTGACAATAATCAAACTCTTTTTTTCTCGAACTTCTGGAAGCCAGGCATCACCGACAGAGATATCAGCATTGGATGATAAGGCATCTTCGCATATTAAGCAAAGTTTAGGAGTGAAGAAATAGGCTCCCCATAATCCACCCCAAGTTTCCGTGGTGGGAATAGTTATCTTTTTCTTATTTTCAAGCCAGATAGTTAATTTTCCCGGCCATTGACCTGCTCGGTATTTTATCTGGGTAATTTGTTTTTTATCTATTTTATAACGAGAGAAAATAAAATCTAGAGCTGTAGGTTTAAGGGCATGGTGACAAAAAAGTCCTATTTTGATAACAATTTTGTTTTTTAAGGAAGGATTTATTTGTTCTATATTTGCCAAGGCTTTTAGGTGGCAAGGGGAACCAACAAAGGCAAATTTTCCTTCTCTCTTTTTTATTTCTGGTAAAAGTTTTAGAATTGGAGAGTAAATATATTTAGATTGAGTGGCTGCAAGAATTTGTTTTTTGGAAAAAGCTATTATTGGTTTTGGTAGCCAGGGTTTATTTTTATTGGTTGTAGTGACTATTGCTCCGGTTATTTTTTTTGTTTGTAAAAGATATATTAATAGAGTGGTAACCACTCCTCCCGAGGTGGATATTTGAAGTATTTTTTTATTTTTTGATCTACCTAAGTATACTGCCTGATAGGGTCCTATTAGTGGACAGAAATCAGATGACATTTTATAATTTATATATTTTTCTTGCTTTATGTCGCATCAAAAAATATAAGAATATGTTCGTTAAAGCAATAGCCGCAAAAGAACCTTGGATGTCGAATTTTGTTGTCATTAATCGGAATAAGCTTATCTGGACTATAGATCCTAAAAATAAAGATTTGGTGGTTTCAAAAACAGCTTTTGTTCCTTGAGCATTTATTAACCACATGTAGATTTGATAGAAAGTGAAAAAAAGAGAGTTTATCCCCATAATAAGCGTATAGTTTAATTTTAGAGGATATTTGCTTCCAAAAAGGATGAGAGTAGTAGAAGTTGAAAATACCCCCAAAAGTATTATTGCCCACCAAGTTTTTTTAAAAACAAGTTCTATTTTTTTAAGAATTGCTTTTTTGCTTTTTGCTGCTACTGCTGTAGGAAAGAAATTTATCAAGAAAGCCATAACTGCTTGATAGATAATAGCACTGGAGCCTAACATGTAGGCATAGTAAATGCCTAGTTTTTCACTTGGGAGAATTTGATTCAGAATTAATTTATCTGAACTATTCAAAAGACCAACAAAGATCCATAATAAAAAACTGATTAATCCATAAGAAATTATTCTTTTTGCTTTATTTATAGACATTTTTCCTAGCCATATTTTAGAAAAACAAATACCCAACAATGCCACTGAAGTAAAACCAGTCATTTTTGCTATTGTTGGTGCTTGGTAGTTGTCTATTTGGTAAGTAAAGATTAATAAAAGAGCAACAGTTAATGTCAAAATTCCTGAAAATAAATCAACAATAGCATAAAATTTCATCTTTTGGTACCCTCTAAGGAGTGATTTAGCGAAATAATGAAAGGTGTAGATAGTAGCATAGATAAACATTAGGGTGACCCATTTTTGATCAATATGTTGAATTTTAAGTATTAAAGGGTTAGCGAAATAAAAAATCAAGAAAATAATGGAGACATTAATGATAAGGAGGATAAAACCGGTTTTAGCAAGAGTCTTTTTTTCGCTTTCTTTTTTACTTAAAGAAAGGTGATAAACAATAGAGGTTGATATCCCTAAAGTCATCACAAAATAAAGAAGACCACTAAGAGAGTCAAGCAGGGAAAATTTTCCATATTCCGAAGGCCCCAATTTCCTACCTATTATTACTTGGAAAATTGTCATTAAAATTGTCACCAAAAAAGTACTGGTTCCTACATAGCCTAGGTTGCGAGTAAAGCTTTTCATTTCTTGACTCATCTTCTGTTTGAAGAGCCAGAAATGAATTTTATACGTTATTTTTATTAGTTTTTTTTTAATTTGAAGGCTCATCATATATAACCTCCACTATTTTTTCTGCGGCTTTACCATTGCCAAGAGGATTTTTCCATCTTTTTTTCTTGTTTAACATCTTCTTTGTCGCCTCTAGTATTTTTGTGGGCTGGGTGCCAGCTAAGATATTGGCTCCTACCTCAATAGTTTCTGGTCGCTCAGTGTTATCCCGAATGGTTACGCAGGGAACTTTTAGAATGCAGGCTTCTTCCTGAATACCGCCAGAGTCAGTGAGGATAAGACGGGCATTGC
>JAGGWG010000018.1 GCA_021157605.1 bacterium
GGGAAGCCAAGCCTCTAAATCAAATTTGCGATAAGCTGGCCCGCCCAACTCAGCGGTACAGCAATCAATCACCCGATAAGGGATACCCAAACCGCTAAATATCTTCTCTTCTAAAGAAAGAATGTATCGATGCATTTTATCAGAGTGTTCAGGCAAACAATGCACAAACATCTCAACTTTTGAAAACTGATGCACCCGGTAAAGACCTTTAGATTCTTGACCATAGGTACCTGCTTCGCGGCGGAAGCAGTGAGAAAAACCAGCTATCTTTTTAGGTAAATCTTTTTCATCCAAAGCCTCTTTTGAATACAATCCGGCTAAAGTAATCTCCGCTGTGGCAATCAAACCCAAAGGCAAATCTGAGATATAGTAAATTTGACTTTCAGGACCTCGCGGAGTAAAACCTGACCCCAAAATGATCTCATCTTTAGCCAAATCAGGCGTAAGATAAGGCTTAAACCCTTCTTTAAGAAGAATATCAAACGCATACTGGACTAAAGCAAACTCCAAAAGTACAGCTTCGTTTTTCAAGTAGTAAAATTTATTCCCCGTTACTTTAGCCGCCCTTCCAAAATCAGCCAAATCTAATTTTTTAACTAACTCAACATGAGTTTTAGGCTGAAAACTAAACTTGGTCTTATCAGTGGTTTTTAAAACCTTATTTTCTTTTTCACTGCTTCCTATAGGTGATTTAGGGTGGGTAAGATTAGGAACTTTTAGAAGTTCTTCTTTTAATTTCGGCTCTATCTTTTCTATCTTCTTTTCTAGTATTTTTAGATTCTTCTTAATTTCCGAAGCCTCTTTAATAAGCTCTTTTTTATTTTCTGACTTGGAGATACGGGCAGAAATCTCTTTTTGCCGCCGCCGTAACGCCTCTGCCTCCTGAAGAATGTCCCGTCGTTGCCTGCTCAGCTTTTCAATTAAATCTAAATCTACTTTAATCCCGCGGTTTAAAGCATTTCCAGCCACTTGCTGTTTGTTTCTTAAGACAAAATTCAAATCAAGCATAAATCTAAATTAAGCTAAAAACAGGTTTTTTTCAACTCACAGAAAACTAATTTTCTCCTTGGTTTTAAGCGCCTCTTTAAATAACTCCCCCCATTCCTCAGCCTTTAAGGCTTTTTCTATTTTTTCAATCTTATCTAACTCTGCCTGAGTCTCTGGATGCTCAGCAATCATAAAACGGCAACAATCTTGATACGGCAAAATTGAAGCCTCATATGTCCCTATTTTTTTAGCCCAATCAATGGTCTCTTCTTTATTAAAGCCAACCAAAGGAGCTAAAACCGGAAGTTGGGCTGAAGCCCAAATAACCTTAATATTAGGCAAAGTCTGAGAAGCTACTTGCCCCACACTATCCCCAGTGACATAGGCTTTAATATTGCGCTGTGAACCTAAAAGATTGGCAATTTTAAACATTGCCCGACGATAAACTATCATTCTTAGCTTGTCTGGACAAAAAGCAATAATTCTTTGCTGGATTTTTCCAAACGGCACAAGCCAAAGAGTTGTTTGCGTCTGGTATTCAGATAACTTTTGCCCCAAAGTTTTAATTTTAGTCTTTACCCCTTCTTTTTGCTCTGTTTCATTAAAAAAGTGTAAAAACTCTATTTTTATCCCTCGCTTCATTGCCAAAAAACTAGCTACTGGAGAATCAATCCCTCCGGAGAGAAAAGAAAAAGCTTTGCCTGAAGAACCAACCGGAAGGCCGCCAATACCTTTTTGTTTTTTAACAAATAAAAAAGCGCAAGATTGGCCAATAATTACATAAAGAATAGAGTTAAAGGCACGGAATGAGGGATGCAAATGAGGGAAACTCTCTTTTATTAAGGATGCCAACCTTTTTTCAATTTCAAGAGAGTTATATTTAAAAGTTTTGTCTGAACGCTTAGCCACTACTTTAAAAGGGCTATTTAAGCAAGAGGCTAACTCTTTAGCTTTTTTTTCAATCTCTTTCCAATCTTTTTCTACGATCTCCGCGGACGCAAAATCTGAAATACCGGGTATTTTAGCTAGTTTTTCTTTAGCATCTAAATCCTTGGTTTTAAAAACAAACCGACCAAACTCCTTTTTGAGCTCACCTTTAATTTTAGATTTTATGTTTTGGGCTAAAATTCGCTCAAAAAAAGCTCTATTTTTTCCTTTAAGAGAAAGTTCAGAAAAATGAATTAAAAATACCTGCTTCATATCCTCACTAATTTACAACCTAAAAGAACTCAAAATCAATATTTGCCTTGGATATAACTATTAATCTCATCAGCTAAATCTGATTGCTCTTTTGCTAATTTTTCATCTTCTTCCATCCATTCTTTTTCTTTGCTTGTGAGATACTCATTATTCTCAAAGCGGGCAATAATTTTTTCAATCCTTGCAATCCTTAAACTAATTATCTCACAAATCCTATCAATTTCAGCTTTTTTGGCCTCATAAACTTTTTGGTTGTTTTTTAGCTCCTGCCAGGAAGGATAAATCTCTTTTAAGTTATTCAAAGCATTTTTCCAAGAGGATACAACTTCTTGCGAATAATTAGGTGGTTCATATCCCCCTAAAATTACTGAAACTACTAAAACATCACAATCACCAAAACTGCCTTTTGTTATCCCTACTCCTATATCTTGATAACGAGGGTCAAGATAAATTTGCTTTACGCTTTCATTCTGCTGCCAGGTACCCACAAGATCCTCAGTATTCAGATAGCCACCATCAAAAATTTCAGCATAAAGAATATTGCTGTAGCCAACCTTACGGATTGCATCCAGATAACTAAAGTTTGATTTTTTCGCTCCCTCAGTCCAGTCATTATACTCGGCAATAGCTTGCGCTCTCAACAAAGCCGCTTGGTCAAGCAACTTATTTTCTGTTAAAAGCGTAAAGCCGTTTTCTTTTCTTTCTTGGTTGAAGCTATCAATAATTTTTTCAGCATCTAACTCTATTTTCAAATCAGAAAAAGAAAAAGTATTTTTGTAGTAACGAATAGCAAACACATCTGTCTTTTTGACAAAGCCAAAATCACGCGAATCTTTAGAACTCATCCGATTATCCCCCAAAACAAAATAACTCTCTTTTGGCACTTTAATTTTGCGGCATTCAGGCGTAAAACTTTCTGAGTAGGTGCTCTTTTTAGCCTTAATATAGGGTTCCTCAAGCACCTTGCCATTAATGGTGATAAAACCATCTCTAAGCATTACCTCTTCCTCAGGCAAAGCAATAATTCTCTTCACATAACCTACCTGATTTCCAAATTCATCTTTTGTTTTCTCATTCTTAAAAGCTACAATATCACCGCGATGAATCTGACGATTTTCAAAAAAACGAGAAAAAATTAGTCGTTCTCCATCTTTTAAGGTTGGTTCCATTGAATGACCTTGAACCTTGACTATAACCGGCCACTCAAAAAGACCTATCCGAGCCAATTGGTAAGAAAAAATTAAAACAACAATTAAAAAAATAACTGCAAGGGATAAAGAGTAGAAAAAGGCAAAAATAAACCTCAAGTGCTTCATATCCCTGCTCTTTTTATTGCCTGACGTATTAGTTCTCTAAACAACGGATGCGGACGTAAGGGACGAGACTTAAACTCAGGATGAAACTGCGTAGCTACGAAATATGGATGGTCTTTGAATTCAATGATTTCTACCAGATTTCTTTCTGGGTTTTTACCTGCTACTTTTAAACCTGCCTTTTTGAGTTGGGGCAAAAATTTATTATTGACTTCGTACCGATGTCGGTGGCGTTCATAAACCGTTCTCTTTTTGTAAGCTCTATAAGCTAAACTGTTTTGGTTGAGTTGGCACTTATAGGCACCAAGCCTCATTGTGCCCCCATAGTCCTTCTTTTCTATTTTTTCTCTCTGGTCAGGTAAAATATCAATTACCGGGAAAGGTGTATGGGAGTCAACTTCAGTAGTGTGGGCTTTTTTCAAGCCAGCTAAATGGCGGGCAATCTCAATTGTTGCCAGCTGCAAACCATAACAAAGTCCTAAAAATGGAATTTTGTGTTCGCGAACATACTTAATCGCTAAAATCTTCCCCTCCACCCCCCTTTTACCAAATCCACCGGGAACAATAACTGCAGAAAAAACCTCCAACTCCTTCAAGGCAGAAGAATTTTTCTCATACTCTTCTGCATTCAGCCACTTAATTTCTGGCTTAAAGCCAAAATGCCAAACTGAGTGTTTGATAGCTTCAATCACAGAAATATAAGAATCAGCCAAAACAAACTTTCCTGTTTGAAAATACTTCCCTACAATACCAATCTTCAAACTTTTTTTAGCAGTCTCAATCACCTTAACTAAACGCTCCCATTCCTTAAAACGAGAGGGTCTGTTTTTAAGACCAAACTTCTTTAAAATCCTCTCACCTATTTTTTCTTTTTCAAAATTAAGGGGCACTTCATAAATTGATTCCACATCAGGCGCAGAGATAACATCTTTTATGTCAATATTCCCTGATACAGAAATTTTTCTTTTGCGAGGTCTATCTAAGGGAAGCTGGGATCTGGCCAAAACAATGTCCGGCTGGACACCCAAAGAATTAAGGGTTCTGATTGCCATTTGTGTAGGCTTGGTCTTCATCTCCCCCAACTTAGAAGGAATGGGAAGATAAGTAACCAAGACAAAAAGGACTTTTTCTGGATATTTTAATTTAAGCCGGCGCGCAGCTTCAAAGAAAACATTATTTTGATACTCGCCCACTGTGCCGCCTATCTCAATCAACAAAAAGTCCGCCTTTGTTTTTCTCTCTGCCGCTTTAATTCTTCTTATAACCTCATTAGGAATATGGGGGATAGTTTCTACACATTTGCCGTCATACTCTAGATTACGCTCTTTCTCAATTACAGAAAGATAAACCTTACCAGAGGTCATATAGTTTACTGCGTAAATATTGTTGTCTAAAAAACGTTCGTAATGACCAACATCCTGATCAGTTTCCTCTCCATCCTCTGTAACAAAAACCTCTCCGTGCTCAATTGGATTCATTGTGCCAGCATCAACATTTAAATAAGGATCTATTTTCATTGCTGACACCTTAAAACCTTTGGATTTTAAAATAGCCCCGATTGAGGCTGTAGCGACACCTTTACCTACACCAGAGATCACACCACCGCAAATAAATATATAGCGGGTCATCTACACATTTTAGCATACGACAAAAACAATCAGCAAGAGAAATCTTGCCTTAAATAATAAAAGAAAGGCGGAGACTAAAGTTCTCCGCCTTTCTTCCCTGTCTATTCAGACTGCCCCAAAACAATAATGGCCCGCAAAGCCACTACTAAAGCTGAAGCAGTAACAAAAGCGACAAAATTAGTCAATACTGATTGCAGCCAGTCACCAAGCACAGAAGTCAAAGTGCTAAGCACAGTCTGATTCAAAAGAGTGGCGCCAATAATCATCAAAGCCACAGAAGCAACCAAATAGATTTGGGTTTCCTCACCAGTCACATTAAGGAAACCTACCAAAAGCCCCAAAATCACCATTACTAAAGTAACAGCTGGAACTGTCCAGAACCCAGAAATCACAGCAATAATAACACCGATGATAAATGCCCACTTGCCTACATTGACCATTTTGATTGATTAGTTTATAAACTGCTTTTATTATACCAAACTACTGACTAAATTCTCCACAAAATTTATCTTTTTTGCATCATAGTGGCGCAATTGACTTAAACTATAGAGTCTAATGCTCCAGAAACAGCCAAATAACCCTTTTTCAACTCCCTAAAACCGTGTTTTACACTCTTTGTTTTCCGTTGATAAAGGAGAAAAGCTTTGTTAGGATAAATATGTTTCTATTCCGGGGTAGCTCAATGGCAGAGCAACTGGCTGTTAACCAGTAGGTTGTGGGTTCGAATCCCACCCCCGGAGCCA
>JAGGWG010000019.1 GCA_021157605.1 bacterium
CCGGTCCCAAGGGTTCGGCTGTTCGCCGATTAAAGCGGTACGCGAGCTGGGTTCAGACCGTCGCGAGACAGGTCGGTCCTAATCCGCCGCATGCGTTTGATGCTTGAGGGGTTCTGCTCCTAGTATGAGAAGACCGGAGTGGCCGAACCTCTGGTGTACCAGCTGTCTGATCCACAGGCATCGCTGGGTAGCTATGTTCGGATGGGATAACCGCTGAAAGCATATAAGCGGGAAGCCCACCCCAAGATAAGGCATCTTGACTCCCCGGAAGATTACCGGGTATATAGGCTGCAGGTGTAAGCTCTGTAAAGAGTTCAGCCAAGCAGTCCTAATGAGTCTTAGCTTTGCTCTAAGGGAGTAGGGCTGGGTCATCTATTTAAAGAATCTTTGCCGGTGCCCATAGCGAGAGGGCCACACCCGTTCCCATTCCGAACACGGCAGTTAAGCCTCTCAGCGCCGATGGTACCTCGCTTGTTGGCGGGGGAGAGTAGGACGGTGCCGGCTTTTTATTTTTTCCACACTTTTGTTTTTTAGAATTGTTCTTATATAATGAAAAAAGATTGAAAAATAAGCATAATATGCGATTTAAAATTATCTCTGGTATTGCTTCCTTTCTTTTAGGTGCCTTTTTAGTTGGGTTAGGAATGGCAGGTTTGTTTGGTGTTTCTGCTGATGTATCCGGTTTAACTACACAAACTTTTAAAGTTTTAGAGGTTAGTCTTTTTGTGGGTTTGGCTTTAATGATAGTTTCTGCAGCTTTATTTATCTGGGCAGTAGTCAGCGAAGCAAATCGCAAATAATTTTCAGAGTTATAAATTGTTAATGAGATATTATTTAGATCTCCACATTCACTCCAAATACAGCCGTGCGGTTAGCCGAGATATGGATTTGGAGCACTTAGAAAAAGCGGCTGAAGAAAAAGGGATTCATTTTATTGGCACTGCTGATTTTACCCATCCAGAGTGGTTTGCAGAGTTAAAATCAAAGCTCAAGGAGGTAGATTCTGGAGTTTATAAACTTAATCCGCAGGCAAAAACCTCTTTTTTTATTTCTGGAGAGATATCTTGTATTTATTCTCAAGGAGGCAAAGGACGTCGGATTCATATTTTGGTTTTACCTTCTTCATTAGAAAAAGCGGAAAAGATTAATTTGGCTTTAGGTTGGCTTGGTAATTTGCGTTCAGACGGAAGACCGATTTTAGGAGTTGATGTTAAAAAACTCAGTGATTTGATTTGGCAAAAAGATAAAGATGCCTTAATTATTCCAGCTCACATTTGGACACCTTGGTTTTCTCTCTATGGGGCTAATTCTGGATTTGATTCAATCAAGGAAGCTTTTGGGGAGTTGGCAGAAAGAATATATGCTTTTGAAACTGGTCTTTCTTCTGATCCCCCAATGAACTGGCGGGTAAAGGAGGCAAGGGAAAGGGTTTTGGTTTCTAATTCTGATGCTCATTCCCCTGATAAGGTGGGGCGGGAGCTGACAGTAATAGATACAGAAGAAAAACTCACCTTTCCTCTTTTTGCTCGGATTCTTAAACAGGGTTATGTTTCTGATTTGGGCAAGATCTCTACAGTAGAGTTTTATCCTGAAGAGGGTAAATATCATTTAGATGGGCATCGTAAATGTGAGGTTAGTTTTGAGCCTTCAGAAACTAAAAAAATTGATGGTATTTGTCCTAAATGTAAAAAACCTTTAACCATAGGGGTGCTTCATCGAGTAGATAGTTTAGCTGACAGCAAAAAACCTCTGCCTCCAGAAGGTGCTGATTTTTCCTACGCTATTCCCTTAAAAGAGCTAATTGCTCAGATAGAAGGGGTGGGGGTTTCTTCCAGACGAGTCAAAGAGAGATACGAGCAGGTTGTTAGGCAGATGCCAGAGATCCAGTTTCTTTTAGAAGCAAAAGAAAAAGACTTGCTTAGAACAGGAGGAGAAGATTTGGCAGAGGCAGTATTGTCTATGCGTCAAGGTGAGGTTGAGAGAAAGGCAGGTTTTGATGGCCAGTTTGGTGAGATTAAAGTTAAAATACAACCAAAAAAAGAAGAGCAAGTCACTTTATTTTAGATGGTTTTAGAAGAGTATAAACACAAGAGAAAAAAAGGCAGGACTCCAGAACCTTTTTCAGCAGCAAAGAAAGGCAAGAGGGTTTTTGTAATTCAAAAACACTTTGCCAGCCACCGGCATTGGGATTTTAGATTGGCTTATCCAAAGAAAGAAGGTTGGGTTTTGAAAAGTTGGGCTATTCCCAAAGAGCCGCCCCAAAAGCCGGGAGTCAAACGCTTAGCGATGCAGACAGAAGATCACCCTTATGCTTATAAAGATTTTGAAGGCAGAATTCCTGAAGGAGAGTACGGAGCGGGAAAAGTGGTAATTTGGGATAAGGGAAGTTATAAAGTATTGCGTTGGTCTCCAGAGTTGATAGAGGTAAAATTAAAAGGTCGCAGATTACGAGGCGTTTATGTTTTGTTAAAGCCAGCAGGTTTTAGGGATAAAGAATGGTTGTTTTTTAAGAAATAAAGAAAAAATGAGAGTGTGAATAAAATGACCCAAGGAAAAAGTAAGAAAAAGCTTTGTTGTGTTAAAATAGTCTATTTTGTAAAATAAAAAATATATAATGGCTTCTTTGTTTGATAACCTTCCGGTTCTCGCCTTATTAATTACCGGTATTTTGAATTTTTCATTTGGAGTTTATGTTTTGTTTCGTCGTCGCAACTTGGAGAGCTTCTTTTTCTTTATACTTTCCTTTGGTACTGCGGGGTGGGCATTAGCTATGGGGGTTATTTTGGGGCAGTTTACCCAAAACCAAATATTTAATCTTGTGCTTGATCGCCTTACTTACGCTTGTTCTATTATAGCCATACTAGGAATGCTTTTTTATGTTGTTTCTCTACAGACAGAGAATTTTTGGCAAGATTTTAAGAATAACAAGATATTATGGTTATTGTCAGTAATGGCGTTTATCAATTTCGCTTTGGTCCCTACTAATTTGATTAGTAATAACCCCGGCACTGCTGAAATGTCTGTTGGCCCTCTGATGATTTTTCTGGCTATTTTTCTTGTTTTAAGCACTTTATATATTCTTTATTATTGTTATAGGGGTTGGCAACGTTTTGAAGGGCGACTTAAGGCAAGATTTGCTTACATTGGAATAGTGTGGTTTTTGTCGGTAGCTATTGCTTTAGTTTTTAATGTCTGTTTGCCTATTTTGGGGGTTACTTCTTATCCGGCTATTGGTGCCATCTCTTCAATATTGGTAGTTTTTATGATAGGTTTGCTTGGTTTGGGCACGCTTGGTTTTTATATTACCGGAGCATTATTTGGGACTTTGGGGATGATGGTTGGTGTTTCCTCTATTATCCTTTTGGGTCTTGGAGTTTTTTTCGTTCTCGCTTATTTTCTTGTTAGCAGTCTTTTACAGAAGTTATAACAAAAATTATAGAGCAGGAGCAGAAAATAATCACTTGATAGATTTATCCTTAAAGTCCTGAATAAATACTTTGGGTGGATAGTGAGGAAGTTTAGGAGAGGAAAATAAAAATATGCCTGAATTACCAGAAGTGGAAACAATAAGGAGAGAAGCCCAAGAAGTACTAAAAGGTTTAAAAATTAAAAGAGTTAAAGTTTTAGATCCCAAACCAGTTAAAAGCCAAAAAAGAAAGTTTGAGGATTTAAAGGGTAGCATCAAAGGAGTGAGGCGTTTTGGCAAAATTTTGGTAATTGATCTTATATCTAAAAAAAGTATTCTTGTGCATTTAAAAATGACTGGTCAGCTGGTTTATGAAGGCAGGAAAAAGTTTGCCAGAGATTTTAAAAAAGGTTTTTTAGAAATGCCCAATAAGTATACGCGTTTGATTTTTTATCTTAACAAAGGCAAACTTTACTTTAGTGACTTGAGAAAGTTTGGCTATTTAAAACTGGTGGCTACTAAAAACCTTAAGGAAACTCCAGAAATTAAAAATTTAGGTTTGGAACCTTTGGATAAAGGGTTTAATTCTGATTTTTTGCAACAGGTTTTAGAAAAAACAAAGCGACCTGTCAAAATAGTTTTAATGGACCAGCGCAAAATTGCTGGGGTAGGCAACATTTATGCCAATGAAGCTTTGTTTTGGGCAAAGGTTAGGCCCCAGCGCCCAGCCAATACCCTGACAAAAAGAGAGACAAAACAACTAGTGGAATCTGTTAGAAAAGTAATAAAAGAAGGTATTGCCTTAAAAGGTGCAAGTGAGAATACTTATGTTGATCTTTTTGGGGCAAAAGGGAGTTTTATGAAAAAGGTAATGGTTTATCAGCGTGCAGGGAAAAGGTGTCATCTGTGTGGAGCCAGAATTAAAAAAATTGTTTTAGGGGGAAGGAGTTCTTTTTATTGCCCCAAGTGCCAACGCTAATCTAATATCTATTTATGCCTGCTTTTAGGCGCCTGCGAGGGATTGTTTTAGGACGCCGTGAATACCAAACAGACCTAGTGCTTGATTTTTTGACTAAAAAAGGGGTTTTTAAGATTAAAGCCAAAGGCGTTTTAAAGGCCAAAGCCAAGCTTAAAGGTGCGGTTGAGCTTTTTGATTTTGCTGAATGGGAAATTGTAGAAGGTAAAAATCTAGTTCTTGTTGGTGCCAAATTAATCAAAAGGCCTATTTATTTGCGCAACTCTTTGCTAAAAATCCTTTGCCTTAAAGCTTTGGCAGAAATTACACTTTTGGTTGTCAAAGTTGATACAGAAAAAGTCTTTTGGCTTTGGTTTAATCTTTTGCGTTCTTTAAAAGAGATCCCTTCAGAAAAAATAGAGGTGGTGTTTTGCGGCTTTATAGCGCGTTTGTTTTATTTAGAAGGTTTGCTTGATGCTGGCGGCAAGCTGGATGGTTTTCAAATTGAAAAACGTTTTTTGCGCGATCTTTTAGAACTGCCTTATAAAGAACTGCTTGAAAAGTACCCTTTGGAAAAATTCTTGGATTTTATGCGAATTACTGCTCAATGGCTGAGGGTTACAGACAAAGAAAGTTCTGTTTTAAATGTTTTTTTCCGGCAAGTCAACTTGTCCAAAGGCAAAAAAGGGTTTAAAATTTAGTCAGTTTATCTAAATAAAATTTTTATGTCTGAATTAACCTCATTAGAACCGCTTGTTGAGTTGGCAAAAAAAAGAGGGTTTATTTACCAAAGCTCTGAAATCTATGGCGGCGCCGGAGGGGTTTATGACTGGGGCCCTTTAGGAGTAGAGGTAAAAAATAATCTAAAAAGATTGTTTTGGCGTCGCTTTGTTCACCAACGGGAAGATATCTTAGGGATTGACGCCGGTATTCTAATGGCAAGAGCGGTTTGGCAGGCCTCAGGGCATGAAGCCAACTTTGTTGATTTGATGGTAGAGTGTAAAAAGTGCCATCAGCGTTTTCGCATTGATGAAATAAAAGATAATAAGTGTCTTTCTTGCGGCGGAGAGCTGAGTTTGCCCAAGAAGTTTAATTTAATGTTTAAAACTTATTTTGGGCCTGTTGAGGATGCTGGCCACCTTACTTTTTTAAGGCCTGAAACTGCGCAGGGAATGTTTGTAAACTTTAAAAATGTGCTGGATACGATGAGGGTCAAAATTCCTTTTGGTTTGGCGCAAATTGGCAAATCTTTTCGCAATGAGATAACGCCTAAAAACTTTATTTTTCGTTCCCGTGAGTTTGAACAAGGGGAGATTGAGTTTTTTATTCCTCCAAATGAAAAAGGGGGAGAAAAGTGGTTTAAATTTTGGGTAAAAGAATGGAAAGAGTTTTTTGTTAGTCTTGGTTTAAGTGAAAAAAATTTGCGTTTGCGGGCCCATAAAAAAGAAGAGCTGTCCCATTATTCTAAAGCTACTGTAGATATTGAGTATAAGTTTCCTTTTGGTTGGGCTGAGTTAGCCGGTATAGCCAACAGGACTGATTTTGATTTGCGTCGCCACAGCCAAGTTTCTGGCAAGGATTTGCGTTATTACGATGAAGAAAAAAAGAAAAAGTACTACCCTTGGGTAATAGAACCAACATTAGGTATTGATAGGACTATTTTGGCTTTATTTTGTGAAGGTTATGAGGAGTTTTCTCAAGGTCGTTCCGGCAAAGGGGAAAAAGAGATTGTGCTCAAGCTGGATCCCAGACTTTCTCCTTATAAAGCAGCTATTTTTCCTTTGGTTAAAAAAGAGGAGTTAGTTGAATTGGCGCGTAAAATCTATAAAAAACTACAGAAAGATTTCAATGTTTTTTATGATGAGTCAGGTTCTATTGGCCGCAGGTATCGTCGTCAGGACGAAATCGGAACCCCTTATTGTTTAACTATTGACTTTGATTCTTTGGGTGATAAAAAAGTGACTATTCGTGATTTAAAAACCATGAAGCAGGAAAGGGTTTTAATCTTGGATATCCCGCGTTGGCTTAAAAAAAGAGTTGGCCTTTAAGCTGTGGAAAACATTTTTTTTAAAATAGGGGATAATATAGAAAAATAATGTTTCAAAATGCGTCGGCGTAAATTTTTTCTTAGTACTTTGGCTGTATTATTAGGTTTAGCTTTAACGGGGAGTTGGGTTCTTTTTTTAAGTGGTCGTTTTTCTATTGTAGCTGATTTTCTGCTTCCTTCTTTGGAGCAAAAGGAGGAAAAGCTGGCTGGCAGTAAGCTTTTAGAACACTCTTATTTTGAAAATTTAAAG
>JAGGWG010000020.1 GCA_021157605.1 bacterium
AAAAGAAATAAAAAATCCTGAAGATGTTTCTCAGCTCTTTGGACAAATTCTTAATCAAATCCAGTATGAAAACCAAAAACAAATCCAAAAACACCACCAAAGAATTATAGACTTGGAAAGAAAGTGGAATATTGTTAAATCTGCCTTTTATGGTTTAGGCGCGCTAGCAGGCGGAGCTTTAGGCAGTCTTTCTGAAATGGTTTCCCATACCCAAAACCTCTCCAACATTCAACACTTAGGCCGGAGAGATTTTGATGGAGATCACCTTTGCCACTATGTAGTTAAAGTAGGGGACCAGCTTTACTACCAAATCAGATCCCAAGATATCGAATTTGCTAAAACCACAGGTTGGCCATTAACCCCTTTTAGAATAGAGGGTCTTCAGGGAATGTGGCACTCTGTTTTACCTAATCAGCCTTTACCTCCTTCACCTTCTTTAACTACTTTAGAACAAATATTTTACCAAGCGCCAAAACTAAAAGATTTAGCTCCAGCTGCAGGTGCCCTCTGTGTTGTTTGGGATACACTGCGCCAATCTAAAGCTAAACCTATAGAGGTGCAAAAACCAGATATGCCACTTCTAGAAGAAGGAGCAGAAAGTGCAGAAGCAATTTTTGAACTTAATCCTGTGAATGCAACAAAACCAGAATTTCTACATCGCTGGGAAAAAGGAGAAACATACGCTTTTTACGCTCTAGCATCAAAAACATCAGAAGATCCTAAAGTGTTTTTCGCCACTATAAACGAGATATTTGTTACACCCCATGATCAAAAAGTTATTTATGAGGCTACCTTTTATAAGCCTGATGAAAACGGCAATCTGCAAGAAAAAGCGCGAATGTGGATGGATGGAGACAAAATGGCTAATGCAGCCAGAATAAAGATAAATTTAGGAGATAAGATAGACTTGGAAGAAATAAGAGAAAGGTTAGAAAATATGACTAAACCACTTCCGGACAGGGAAGAGCCTGAACAAGAAATAACAGAGGCAACTGAACCTGAAGAAGAAAAACCCGAACCTGAACTTCAAACAACTGAACCAGCAACCAGTGGAAAAACAACAGAAGAGGAAGAAGAGGAGGAAGAGGAGGAAGAGGAAGGCGAAGAAGAAAGAGTAGAACGAAAACCTACGCCACTAATTGCTAAACCAGAAAAAGCTCCAGTAAAAGAAAAACGAATAGAGATCGGAAACCTTGGCGGTATAAAAATAAATCTAAGAGGACAAATAGAAGAAATCCTTCCGCAAACAAAAATGTTAGTTAAAGAAGAGGAGATTATTTACAGTGGCCAAGAGATAACTCCCGGAGAAAGAATCAGATTTACCTCCAAAGAAGGCAAATCCATTACTCTTGTTTATGAAGGTAAAGATTACAATGATAATGCGATCTTCCAAGTAATAGAACAATTTTAAAATAAGTCAAAAAAATGACCAAACCAAAAAACGAGCAAAGCCTTGAACAAGATACTGAAACCCAAATCCCTGTTATGCCTGAAGAACAAACAGCCCCAACTCCTCCTCCAACTGAACCAAGCAGTGAAGGGATAGAAGGAGAAGCTGAAACAACAAAACAGGAAAAAGAAGGAGAAGAAATAACAAAAACAGAAACAGCCACAGAGATAAATAAAACTGAAGAAGAAACACAAAAAGAATTGCCAACTCTTGAGGAAGAAAAGCTGTCTGCTAAAGTAGAGGTTAAACCCGGAGCTGAACTGCCGCCATTAAAAACAGGAAAATCATATTATTATAAAGACCAATCAGGCAACCCAAGAATAATCCATATTGCTGCCAGAGATGGTGATAAACTAACAGTTAGGTTTGAAAAACTCACACCTACAGATAAAGGAAATTGGCAGCTTGCTCCTGACCCAGAAGACAATCAAGAATATCAGATAGACCATGAGGATCTTGCCCCAAGATTAAGAGCAAGAATCAGCCAAGCCAAGCTAGATCCAGAAACACTAGAAAGAGAGTTTGAACAAAAAGAAAAGGAATACAATATAGACAGCAAAAGAAAATCTCAGCCAAGAAGTAGTTTTTCCGTCTCTCCAATCCAAACTCTTTCTGCAGCTCAACAAAAAGGAGAACAAAGAAAGCAAGAGCCAAAACCCAGGAAACAAACAAAAGAAACAAAAAAGAAAGCAGAAAAAATTTACCAAAGAACTAGTACAGGCGAAAAAACTCAAGAGTCTACACGTGAAAAACAGAGCGAATTTCCAGCAACAGAAACAAGAGAAATTGAGTTAGCTGAATCTGACCCTCTCTTAAAATGGGCACAAGAAAAATTAGGTTCCAAAGATCTCAAAGTAGAACTGATGCCAGCCAAAGAAAAAAAAGAAAGAATAGTATTAATCTCTGGAGGCATATATAAAGACAAACACAGCGACACTTACTATATTGTACAAACTGTCTACCCTTTTCCCTTTTCAACTTCAGAGTGTATATACGACAACGAGGAAAAGAAATGGAAAATAAGAAAATCACAAATACCAGCAGGTGATTTTCTAAAATTAATAAGAAGCGGTGATATCGAAATAATTAAACCTGACAAAGGCGAATCACCAGCTCAAAAAGTTCCAAAAAAATTAAGAGAAAATCGATATTTTGCTAATCATTATCTTTTAGCAATTGCCCAAAGAGCAGCCAGTAAAGAGTTTAAAGGAAGCAGAAACGAAGGCGAAAAGAGAGCAAAAGAACGCCGTCAAAAAATTGTCGCTTTGAAAAATATGCTAATAAATGGTATGCGGCAAGGATTTATATGGGAAAAGATGCAAACTGGAGAAAAGTTTATTTTAGAAAAATTAACTCCGACAAGAGTAAAGTTAAGAAATGCTGAAACAGGAGAAGAGCTTTTTCTCTCTAATCCCACATTCTTCCTTATGAATTATGACCCAGTAGAAAGAAGGCAAGAAAAGAAAACTCAAGAAACCGCACCAGAAAAAAAACAAACTGAAGAAAAAATAGAGAAACAACCGCAAGAACAGCCAGAAGAAATAGAAAACCAACCCTCAGAAGAACAACCTCAAGAACAAACAGAAGAAACAGCACAAGAACAAGCCGAAACCAAACCTTCTGACAACACTCCTGAAACATTCCAGATTACAAAACAACTACCAACAAAGCCTTATTTTAGAGAACCTCCCTTTGAATCTAATCCTGAAGAGCCATCTTCTAACCCATACACAAATATCTTTCTGGAAAACGCTCAAAATTATATAGGAGAACAAATTCTTCCTGAACAAGCCAGAACTCTAAAAATAGGAGAGATTATCTTTAGGGGTGAGGTTAGAGATAATACTATAAGCGGCCGTTATGCTAAAATTTCAGGCATTACAGATGAAGGAATAAGATACCGACTAATAAATTCAGACAATAATTTTGGTCCTAAAGAGCCAAAAAAACTAAGCAGGAAAAAAGAAAGAGAAATTGCTTTTTCTGAAATTGCTTCTTCTGAAGAAGAGGCAGAAAACCAGAATAAATATCTCCTTTACAGGGTAAACTTGGGATAATCCTTTATTTTTTATAATTTTTCTTGATTTTTCTCTTTTTTTATGCTAATTTTTGCTCTAATGTCAATAATTTTTTTATATGTTAGTAAAGCCTAAAAAAGAGCTGGACAAACTTTTTCAGATTCTGCCGCAACGCCCCAAAGAGCAAAGAGAAAAAGATGTTCTCTTTGCCCGTTTTGGTATTAATGGCAAAGAACAAAGCCTACAAGCAATAGGCAACCGCTACCATATTACTCGCGAAAGAGTACGGCAAATTCAGAATCAGGGGATAAAAAACCTGCACAAAGCAGCTAAAAAAATAAAAATCTACAGACAAATAGCCAAAAAAGTAGAAAAACAAGCAGGAATTCTCTCTCTTGAAACCGCTTATAAAATCTTTTTGCCCAAAAACGCTACTAAAAAAAGCAAAACATTTCTTTTTCTTTTCTTGGTAGCCAACCCCCATCTGCGTTATTTTAAAGAAACCTCTAAAAACAATCCGTTTTTTACTTTTAAAATCAGCCCTAAAAAAATTAAAAAAATCTTTCAGAGAACGCTTTCTTTATTCAAAAAAGAAAAACAAGCCTTAAAAATAAGTTTAGCAGCTAAAAAATTAAAAATAGAGACAAAGCAACTAAAGGAAGTGGCCAACATTCTTAAAGAAGTAGATATTAGAGAGGGAAAGATTGGTTTAACAAGTTTCCCAGAAATCAATCCTAAAACAACTGAAGCTAAAATTGACTTTATTTTTAAAAAGTACCAAAAACCTCTGCATTTTAGTAAAATAGCTTATCTAATCCGCAAAGAAAAGCTTTATTCCAAAAAACCAACTGAAGCTACAGTGCATAATGAGCTCATTAGACATAGGCATAAATATACATTAATAGGCAGGGGTATATATGCTTTAAAAGAGTGGGGATATACTGAAGGAACAGTTAAAGACATAATTGCGCAAATCATTAAAAAATCCAATCGCAAACTCAGCCGGGAAGAAGTAATTGCTGAAGTCTTAAAACAACGCCAAGTAAAAAGAAACACTATCCTTTTAAATTTAGCTGGCTTTAGAAAAGAACTCAAAGCTTAAAAACCATCTTTTTGCTTTTCTCCTCTTTGCTTTTGCGTATTTTCCTGATATCTTTATAAGAAATATGGATACAGCTTCAAGCTTTATTTTATTGTTAACTCTAACAGGAGTTTTTTTAGGATTATACTACTATCGCCAAAAGCAGAAACTAGCCTACACCAAAGAACAGTTAGATAAAGTGGAGTGGAGTCTTCTTTCTTTAGCAGTTCCCAAAGAAAATGAAAAAGGACCAGAAGCAGCTGAAAATATGTTTGCCGCTTTACACGGCATCTTTCAGGAAAACCTACCTGAAAATCTCCAATCCCAAATCAGCTTTGAAATAGTCTCTAAACCTCAAGCTATAAACTTCTATGTTGCTTGCCCTAAGTATTTAGTTGATTTTATTGAAAGCCAAGTTTATGCCCAATATCCCAGTGTAGAAATCAGAAAAGTAGAGGATTACATCCGTTTTGCTCCACAAACGCACTTTGCCGTAGGGGAACTCGCTACTACCAAAGAAGATATTCTACCGATCAAAACCTTTCCCAACTTTGAAGTAGATCCTTTGTCTTCACTAACTAGTATTCTCTCTAAAATCTCAGGAGACGAACAGATTTGGGTGCAGATTGTGGTACGACCCATAGCTGATGAATGGCAAAAAAAGAGCCTAAACTGGACCCAAAGCGTAAAGAATACAGGCCGCACTCCGGGATTAGCTTTAAGCACCAGCAGTGTTTTAAAAACATTAATCAATTTTCTTAAAGAACTGATACAAACAGCCAAAGGAGGCGAAACAGGTGGCGGTGAAGGAGGGGAAGTGCAAATTCCCGGCCCTTTGCAGGCAGCCATAGAAGGAGCAGAACAAAAAAGCACCAAACTGGGATATAAAACAAAAATTAGGTTAGTAGTTTTTGCTAATGACCCGCAGACAGCTCAGGGGAAACTGCAAAGTGCAGTTGGCTCTTTTAAGCAATTCAATACTCTTAATGCTAATGGTTTTGCCTTGGGTAAGGTAGTTATAGATGACCCACAGGCTTTAAATCAATACCAAAAAAGATATTTTCTTAATGACGGTTTTATCCTTAATGTAGAAGAACTAGCTTCTCTCTTTCATTTACCCAATGTCTCTGTAGAAACTCCGAAAATAGCCTGGTCTGGAGCTAAAAAAGGCGAACCGCCAAAAAATTTGCCTATTAAAAAGAAAAAAATCAACAAAGACTTAACTATTTTTGCTGCTACTGATTTTAGAGGCTCAAAAAAAGAGTTTGGCATTTTAAGAGAAGACCGCAGACACCATATGTACTTTATTGGTAAAACCGGGGTCGGCAAATCAACGGTTTTACACAATATGGCTATTTCTGACATTCAAAAAGGGGAAGGGTTAGCGGTTATTGATCCCCACGGTGAATTAGTAGAATCTCTGCTAGATTTTATCCCTAAAGAAAGAATAAAAGATGTTGTTTATTTTAATCCTGCTGATCAAGACTATCCTATTGCCTTTAATCTTTTAGAAAATGTAAAACCTGAATTAAAAACCATTGTTGCTTCTGGACTAGTAGGGATATTTAAGAAAATTTGGGCTGAATCTTGGGGACCGAGATTAGAGTATATACTCAGAAACGATATTTTAGCTCTTTTAGACTATCCTGATGCCACCCTTTTGGGAGTAACCAGAATTTTAGTAGATAAAGATTTTCGCCAAGAGGTAATAAAACACATCAAAGACCCGGTAATAAAAGAATTTTGGATATCTGAGTTTGAACAATACGACCAACGTTTCCGCACTGAAGCTATTGCTCCCATACAAAATAAAGTAGGTCAATTCTTGGCTTCACCCTTAATCCGCAATATTGTGGGGCAAAAAAGATCAACTTTGGATATAGGCGAAATCATGAACTCACGAAAAATACTTTTAATAAACCTATCCAAGGGCAAAATAGGGGAAGATGCCTCTGGCCTTTTGGGGGCAATGTTAATTACTAAGATTCAGATTGCCGCTTTAGAACGGGCTTCTATTAAACCGGAAAAAAGAAAAGATTTCTATCTCTACGTAGATGAATTCCAAAACTTTGCTACTGAGGCTTTTGCCACTATCCTTTCTGAGGCAAGAAAGTACCGCCTAAACCTCATTATGGCTAACCAGTATATTGCTCAAATGGAAGAGCAGGTAAGAGATTCTGTTTTTGGCAATGTCGGAACCTTGATATCTTTTAGAGTAGGGCCATCAGATGCTCCTTACTTAGCCAAAGAGTTTATGCCCACTTTTGAAGAAACAGATCTTATAAATTTGGATAAATTCCATATCTACCTAAAGATGTCTATTAAAGGCATTACTTCGCCGCCTTTCTCAGCTGAAACTTTGCCTCCTTTTGACGGCAAAGAGGGACTGGCAAAAGAAGTAATTGAACACAGCCGCAAAATCTATGCCCAACCTTTAGTCAAAGTAAAAAAAGAAATAGAAGATCAAGCACAAAGCAAAATCATTGAGGCTTTTGAGGATTTGGTAAAACCCAAAAAAATAAAAGTAGGGGATAAAACCTTTCTTGTACGCAAAGGCACAACTGGCCATTACTGGTATTTTCCTTTAAACAATTCAAAAAGGGAAAAGCCAAATAAAAAGAAAGACAACCCCACAACTCAAAAAGAATCTTCGCCAGAACCAAAAAAGAAAAAAAGAGTTCTTAAAAAACTGATTCAAGAAGCACTAAAAGAAAAAGAAGAACCTAAAAAAGAATCAAAAGACAATCTTAATAATAGCACACTAAAAAAAGAAAAAGGGGAGATAGAGCTTTAATTTTACTCTGAACAAAATTCAGCAGCCTCTTAATATTGTGCGACGCAAATAAAACTAAACCAAAATCGTGGATTTGTCTAAAATACTGCAATCCCTAAATTTTAAATTTCGGCTATTAATTAAACATTAGAAAACAAAAAACTAAAAGCAAAAGAGGGAAGACTAACACAAAAACTAAAAATTAAAGCTCAAACAAAAAATTTTTAAAAAATAATTAATTTAAAACTTCAAAAAGCCAAAAACAAACAAAGAACAAGAAAATGAATTAAAAATTAGGTCTATACTTGCCAAACAGCCAGTCAAGACCTAGTTAGGAATATATAAAAAAGCCAAAAACAGGCTTATAAGGGCAGTTTTGGCTGTTTTTTATATTTTACCTCAAATAAGGCAAAAATAAAGCATTTATTTTTGTTTTTTAGAGCCATAAAAAACAAAGGGCATAAAAAAGGTTATAAAAACGAAAAAGAAAACAAGAGTTTAAAAATAAAACAGCAAAAAATATTTTAAGCACTAAAATCACAATAAAACAAAAAAGAGAAAGGGCATTATTATAAAAAAGTGCTAAAAGAAAAATATTTTTAAAAATAAAAACAAAAAAACTTAAAAAAGCAAAAAGAGTAGAAGGAAAGGAGGGAGGTTTGTTATTGGTATATCTTCGCACAATGTATCTTATGCGACATAATATACCTTAGGGATAAGAACTGGCAAAGGCCTAATTTCAAAAAATAAAAAAGAAAATTAAAAAACAACAAAATTGTTTAAGAATATTTCCAGAATATTGAACCTTTTGCTTTGATCAAAAACAACCAAAAAACAATTTTTTCTACCCCCTCTCCCCTATTCAAAAACTTTAGACCACCTTTTTCTTCTTTCTTTGCAAAAGATCCACTAAAAGAGGGGTGGCTAAAAATATAGAGGAATATGTGCCAATACCTACTCCGATTGCCAAAGCCAAAGAAAAGTTTTTAATACTCTCCCCTCCTAAGAGGTATAAAGACAAAAGAACCAAAATAGTAGTAAAAGCAGTTCCCACTGAACGAGCCAATGTCTGCCAAATAGATAAGTCAGCCAAATCAGCTAATGCCCCCTCCTCTTTGATAAGATTTTCTCTGACACGGTCAAAAACAACAATGGTATCATTTACAGAATAGCCAATAGTAGTCAAAAGAGCGGTAATAAAGTAAGAATCAATAACTATTTTTGGACTAAAATGGCCCAAAAAAGAAAAACTGCCCAAAACAATCAGAGCATCATGAATTAAAGCAATAACTGCCACTATACCAAAAAACCAACTGGAATACCCCTCAGGCACACTGCGAAAAGCATAAGCTACATATAAAATAATAGCTATAGAAGCCAGAACAACCCCTAATAATGCCTTGCGCTGTAAATCCTTACTGACTGAAGGGCCAACACTCTCATAAGAAAGTTCCTTAAAATCAGCTACTTTTCTTAAAGCTTCTTTGAGCTTGCAATAATCATTCTCCTCTAAGTTTTGGGTGCGGATAAAATACTCTTTTTCTGAAGGTTGGATTTGAAAATAATCAAAACCAGCCTGTTTTAGTTGGGCGGCTACTCTGTCTTTAGTCACTTCTTTTTCAAACCTAATTTTTAATACACTACCTCCGGCAAAATCTATACCAAGATTAAAACGCCAGAAAACAACTAAAAGAATGGAAACCAAAACAAGCAATAAAGAAAAAAGGTAAAACACTTTTCTGAATTTTATAAAACTAAAAGGTAATTTCATTTTTTAGTTATTATTTTCCCTGCCCTTTCAGGCACAAAAGCCTGTAAAAATGTGCGCGTAATAGTAATAGCTGAAAACATGCTCATCAAAATCCCAATGCCTAAAGTAACAGCAAAACCTTTTATTTGGCCAGTTCCAAAAGAGTATAAAATTAAAGCAATCAAAAGACTGGAAACATTAGAATCTCTAATAGAAGGCCAGGCTCTCTTAAAACCTTCATTAATAGCCAAGGAGAGATCAGACCCCGATCTAAATTCCTCTTTGGTCCGTTCAAAAATCAAGATATTAGCGTCCACCGCCATACCTATAGAAAGAATAAAGCCAGCTATACCAGATAAGGTTAAGGTAAAACCACCCAATTTAAAAAGGGAGAGAACTAAAACTCCATAAATAGAAAGGGCAGCAATAGCCCAAAAGCCAAAATAACGATAGTTTATCAACATATAAAGAGCCACCAAAAAAAGACCAATAATGCCGGCTACCAAGCTTTTTTGTATTGCTTCCTCACCCAAACTTGCCTCTACTGTTCTTTCCTCAACCAATTTAATAGGCACTGGCAAAGCACCAGCATTGAGCTGAATAGATAGCCGCTTAGCTTCTTGGGGGGTAAACTGGCCAGTAATCACCGCTTTGCCGCCAACAATTGCCTCTCTAACTATAGGCAGAGAAACAACTTTATTATCTAAAACAATGGCTACAGGCTTGCCAACATTGCGTTTAGTTATCTCCTCAAAATGTTTAGCCCCTCTGGAATTAAACTCTATAGAAACCTCCCACTCTTGTGTTTGCTGATTAACTGTAGGCTGAGCCCTTTTTAGATCTTTGCCAGAAAGTTCAGTCGGCTTAAAGCCAGGCAAAACCTCATTATTTTGATATTTTTTGTCTTCAGTTTGCTCCCAAAACTCAAGCTGGGCAGTCTGACCTATCAGCTCCTTAGCTTCCTCTAAATCTTTTATACCCGGCAACTCAACCAGAATCCCCCGCTTACCAGAAACAGCAACAGGATTAATCACTGGTTCACCTATACCAAACTTGTCTACGCGATTACGTATTACTTCCAAAGTAGAATCTGAAGCCGCATTCCGATCCTTAGCCTCTATATTGGAAAGGTCCAGCTGGTAAAGAAGGTGGGCACCTCCCTTGAGATCCAATCCCAAACGCAAAGGAAAATCATGATGCAAAATCTTATTTCCCCAAGGTAAAATAATCAACAAACCTAAAACTAATAAAGCAAAAATTAAAAACAAACGCCAAAAATGTTTTTTTAACCAAATCACAAACTCTATGATAGAAAAGCTTTCTTTACTTTGCAACTAAGATCTAAATCTTTAATCTTTAAACTCACCCTCTCTTCTTTCCCTTGAGGTGTTAAAAAAGAAAGGGAAACTGAAAAAAGCTGCAAATGCGAAATGTCTAAAATTTTGCTTGCTTTTTTGCTTAACTTTGAAGCATAAATTTTATCCCCCAAAATCGGATAACCAAGATGGCTGAGATGAACCCTGATTTGATGCCGCCTTCCTGTGTGTGGCTGAGCTTTAATTAAACTCAAAAAATTAAATTGCTGATATTTTTTATCTTTAAAAATAGTTATCTTTTTAGCAGATATAAGCTTAAAAAAAGAAAAGGAATAGCGTGCCTTTTTGCCCAAAACTCTAAAACTCTTATGGTCAAGAGCCTCTTTCTGGCTAACAAAAACCAGTGGCTCAAAAGTAAAAGGTTTCTTATCCCCTCTGCGCAATAACCCCTCAACCTTGACTTCTTTTTCTCTAAACTTGCCCAAAACAACAGCCAGATATTCTTTTTTTACTTTTCTCTCTTTAAACTGCTTTTGCAAAAACTTTAAGGATTTTTTGTCCTTAGCCACTAAAAGCAAGCCTGAAGTCTCAAAATCCAAGCGGTGGCAAATTAAAGGCGATATCTTTTCTGAAAGCACAAAGGGAGGCTTAAAAACAACTAAAAAATCTTTGCCTTCTTTTATGATTCTGGCTTGCATAGCTCCTTAATTAATTTTTTAGCTTCTGATGTATCTTTCACCTTGCCAAAACGAATCCGCCATTTTTTGCTGCCAAAAAAATTTTTTAAATACCAAAATATATGGGGCCGAAAATAAAACCAGGCATTTTCCCCGTATAACTCTTGGGCTAAACCAAAATGCTCTTTAATTACCTTTTTGCGCTCTGCTAGTAGCGGCTCTGCTTTTTGCCAGCCCCGACTATTCAAAAACCTCTGTGGGTTCTCTTTAATTAAATCTAAGTTTTCAAATATCCAGGGGTTTCCCAAAGCGCCGCGGGCAACTAAAGCGCCATTAGGTTTTGCTTTTAAAAACAAACGAGCCAAATCCTTTTGGGAAAAAATATCACCAGTGGCTATTAAAGGAATACTTAATTTTTGTTTTACCAAATTAAACAGATTCCAGTCAGCTCTGCCGCCAAACTTTTGTTTTACTGTGCGCGGATGCAAAATCAAAGCATCAACCCCTATTTTGTTTAACTCTCCAGCCCATTTTAAAATCTCCTTCTTACTGCTAAAACCTGATCTTGTTTTTAAAGAAAGGGGAAGGGTAGTTTTGCGTCGCACAATATCAAGAAGAGAGAGGAGTTCCTTCACCTCTCTAAGCAAAAAACCACCCATTTTCTGCTTTAAAACATTTTTAACCGGACAGGCAAAATTAAGATCTATAGCATCTACTTTTATCTCTTTTTCTAAAATTTCAGCTGCTTCAGCTAAAACCTTCCCTTTTCTACCTATAAGCTGAGCCACAAGCGGCCGCTCCCTTTTTTTAAATTTAAGTTTTAAAAAAATAGGCTTCAGCCGCCGCACCAACCCCTCAGCCGGTATCATCTCAGTAAAAACAAAATCCGCCCCAAAAGAACGGGCAATCTGGCGAAAACAAGAATCAGTATAAGACTCCATTGGGCCTAAACCAACTTTTCTCAGAGACCAATCAAACTTAGAGTTCATCCTTGCGCTTTATTCTGAAACCGCTAGCAGAATCCTCAACAACAAAACCTAAAGATTCAATTTTTTTTCTAATTCTATCTGCCTGCACAAACTTTTTGGCATTTCTCAATTTTTCTCTTTGTTTAGCCAGTTGCCAAATCTCATCTGGCACTTTTTCCGGCTCTAACTTTAAACCAAAAATTGAAGTTAGACTTTTAAACAAAGTTTTGGAAATCTTTTCTCTCTCTTTATCCCATATACTTATTGCCAAAGCAAAATTAAAATCATCTTCAATAGCCCTCTTTATCTCTCCTAATACTGCTTTATCGTGAGAACTGCTTGCAGGGGCTTTTTCTTTTGCTTCTCTCAAACGGCTGACGATTTTAGCTAACTCTTGAATTCGGGAACGCTTGAAATCTAAAGGTTTACGATAATGAGTCAAAAGTAGCGACAATCTGATCCAATCAACCGGATATTCAGCCAACAGATCTTCTAAAAGAGCAACATTTTGCAAAGACTTAGACATCTTTTTGCCTTCAATCATAACCTGCCCTAGATGAAGATAATATCTTACTGGCTCATCTCCGCTAAAAGCTAAACCTTGCGCTCTTTCATTTTCATGATGGGGGAAAATTAGATCTACACCACCGCCATGAATATCAATAGGAAAACCTAAAAGCTCATGGATCATTGTAGAACACTCAATGTGCCACCCCGGATAACCTTTACCCCACGGACTTTCCCACTGCAATAAATGACCTGGCTCAGCCTTAACCCAAAGGGCAAAATCTCTGGCTTCTTTTTTATCCTCTTTGGCAATAACACGCACCCCTTTTCTTTGTTCTTCAGGCCTCAATCGGCCAGACAAAAACCCATAGTCCTTAATTTTTGCCACTGAAAAATAAACCCCTGTTTTGCTTTCATAGGCATAGCCTTTTTTGAGCAATTTTTGAATAAACTTAATCATTTGGGGAATAAAATCTGAAGCCCGGGGAGCAAAAGTAGGCCGCAATACATTTAATTTATCCATTGCTTCAAGGTGTTTTTTTTCAAAATAACGCGCAATCTCAAGCGGCTCTTTGCCTTGTCGTCTTGCTTCTTTGACTATTTTGTCCTCTGGTTCTTCCCCTTCAGTTAAATGACCAACATCAGTAATATTTTGCACCAAAAGAACCCTCTTTTGGCTAAATTTAAAGTACCGCCGCACTACATCGTAAAAAACCCCTACTCTGCCGTGTCCTAAGTGGTCTAAAGAGTAAACAGTAGGACCGCAAACATACATAGTAATCTGTGTTTTGGACAACGGCCGAAATTTCTGCTTTCTTTTGGTAAGAGTGTTATAAAATTTAAGCATTATTAACTGATAATAAAAGGTTTTAGGCAAATCTCAGATTCCCGTATCCCAGATATTCTCCTCATCTTCCAAATCTAAGCTGTCCATCTTGGGCACCTCGGCCTCTTCCTCTACCTGAGCCAGATAACCCCCACAAACAGGACACTCGGGTAAAGTTTCATCTTTAGTTTCAAAACTGCAGTTTTCACAACGAAATCGCGGCATAGGTTTTATTTTAGGGTACTTTTTCAAAATAAAGGGCTGACTTTTTTTGTCAAGTGGAAAAAATCTAATCGTCGCTTTTGTCTATTGCTTTTCGCCCTTTTAAAGCTTCTCTTAAGGTGGTTTCATCTGTGTATTCTAAATCTGCTCCAATAGGGAGGCCGGCAGCCAAACGGGAAATTTTTATATTTGGGCTAAGGTTTTTAATCTCTTTGTTAACATACATCGCTGTAGCCTCACCCTCAAGAGATGAATCAAAAGCCAAAATTACTTCTTTGGGCTTTTCTTTTTTAATCCTCTGTAAAAGCTCTTTTGTGTGTAATTCCTCCTCGTCAGCTAAATATGAAGCAACTAAGCCTCCCAAAACAAAATAAACACCCCTAAACCCCGCTCTCTCTAAAGGCTGAATATGTAGGGGGGTTTCTACTACAGCAATAATATCTTGGCGACGTTTTTTATCCCGGCAAATCAGACATTCACCCCCATCAGAAAGGTTAAAACAGCGCGGACACTCTTTTAGCTCTCCAACACCTTTAAGCGCAGCAATAAACTCCTCCAGTTCAGAGGGGTCCATTTTAAAAATAAAGTTAGCCAGCCGTTCAGCTGTTTTCTCCCCAATCTGGGGCAGTTTTTTCAGTTTAGATATTAAAAAGCGGAATTTTTTAGGATAAAAAGCCATAGTCTTTATTTAATCTTGTCTTTCTTGTTCTTTTTAGATTCATAAAAAGGCAAAATCAAACGGCATTTAGGATAGTTGGCACAACCCAAAAAATAACCAAATCTGCTTTTTCGCAAAACAAGCTTTCCGCCGCATTCCGGACACTTAGGATGCTCTCGGCGGAGTTCTTTTAATCTCTTTTTTTCTTTAGCGCTTAACTCCTGCTCTAAATTGTCTTGATTATTTAAAGACTCTTTATAATTACACTTCGGGAAATTGCGGCAACTAATGAATTTGCCAAAACGACCAAATTTAACCACTAATTCACCACCACATTTAGGACATTTTCTTTTTAAAACCTCAACTTCAGTTTCCTTTGTCTTTTTAATCTGCGCATCCTTTTCTTTCAGCAGTTTTTCTAAAGGACCATAAAACTCTGCTACTACCTTGCTCCACTCTCTCTTGCCAAGAGCAATCTCGTCCAGCTCTTTCTCCATTTCAGCAGTAAATTGATAATCAACAAGATGAGGAAAATGTTTGAGCAAAAATTCTGTTACTTTTTCACCCAAATCAGTAGGAAAAAGATAGCGTTTTTTCCGTTCAATATAGTGGCGCTTGTAAAGAATATCTATAATCGGCGCATAGGTAGAAGGCCGACCAATGCCTAAATCCTTGAGCTTTTTCACTAAGCTGGCTTCAGTATAGCGAGCTTTAGGTTTAGTTTGAAAAGCCAAAACCTGCAAATCCAGGGGCTTGAGTTTTTCTCCCTCTGTTAAATTAGGAATAATAGAGGTCGACATCCAATAAGGATAAATTTTTAAAAAACTTTCAAAAACCTGCTTTAGGCCTTTGGCTAAAAACACATAATCCTTATCTGCCTGAGCTAAAAGATAAATAGTATTTTCTTTAAACTCTGCTGGCTTCATCTGTGAAGCAACTGTCCGCCAAAAAATAAGCTCATAAAGACGCAACTGATCTTTTTCTAAAAAAGGTTTAACCTTGTCCGGAGAAAGCCCGATATCAGTCGGTCTGATAGCTTCATGTGCTTCCTGCGCATTTTTAGGAGCTTTATACTTTTTAATTGATTTAGACAAAAATTTAGAGCCAAACTTATTTTGCACAAAAGCTCTAATTTTCTCTACTGCTTCTTGAGCTAAAGTGGGAGAATCAGTACGCATATAAGTAATAAGACCAATCCTTTTTCCTGAAATCTCTACACCCTCATAAAGTTGTTGAGCTAAAAACATCGTCTTTTTGGCAGTAAAACCCAAACGTTGAAAAGCATCCTGCTGTAAAGTAGCGGTAATAAAAGGTGCTGGCGGAGAAACAAACTTGCTGCGGGAAATGATTTTTTGTACCTGAAACTCTCTATTCTTAAGCTTTTCTTTTATCTTTTCCACTTCTTTTTTGTTCTTAAAATAAAACTTATCCAAAACTTTTTTACCTATCTGGTGCAAGCGAGCGCTAAATTGAGAACCTTTTTTAAAATCTGCCTGCAGGACAAAATAATCTTTTGGCTGAAACTCTTTAATCTCTTTTTCCCTTTCAACCAGCAAACGCAAAGCTGCAGACTGGACACGACCAGCAGACAAACCCCTAAGAATCTTGCGCCATAAAAAAGGAGAGAGCTTATAACCAAAAAGACGATCAATAATGCGGCGAGCTTTCTGCGCTCCCACTAAATCTTCTAAAATCTGGCGCGGCTTTTTTAATGACTCTTTTATTGCCCTTGGAGTAATCTCATGAAAGGTAATACGCTTAGGATCTTTAAGTTTCAAAATTTCCTGCAAATGCCAAGCAATAGCTTCCCCTTCTCTGTCAAAATCAGTAGCCAAATAAACCTCTGCGTCCTTAACTGCTTTTCTAAGCTGACTGATAACTGCCTTTTTCTGAGGCAAAATCCTATACTGAGGAGCAAAATTCTTTTTTATCTCTACTCCAAGCTTAGAACGGGGCAAATCTCTGATATGCCCATAAGAGGAAAGGACAGAAAAATCCTTTAAAAAACGGGAGATAGTCCGGGCTTTTGCTGGAGACTCAACAATAATAACTTTTTGTTTCATAAAGCTTGATAAAATCCTGAGCCAAGATTTTTTATTTTACCTTTGACCTCTAACTCACTCAGTTTAGCCAAGGTTTTTGAAGCACTCAAGCCAAGATGTTTTTGAACCTCCTCTATATATCTGGGCTGAGACAAAAACAAAAGCAGAGAATCTGACTTTTTGTTCTTTGTTTTGGGCCAAAAACTAATAAACTCCTCCTCAATATCTTTAGCCTCAAAAACAGGTTTGGCACCTTGCCTCATTAAAGTAAAGCAACCCTTGCTTGTCAAGCGGAATATATTAGCCGGAACCGCCATAACCTCCCTGCCATAACGAGCCGCATAACTGGCAGTACTCAATGACCCAGATTTTTCTCCAGCCTCAACTACTACTGTAGCTAAGCTTAAACCGGCAATAATACGATTGCGGGCTAAAAAATAGTATCTCTCTGGCTTAAATCGCGGCGGATACTCACTAATGACCGCTCCGCCGCTTCTTACTATTTTTTCCGCCAGCCCCTGGTTAAGAGAAGGATAAAGAGCTAAAAAACCAGAACCCAAAACCGCCACTGTTTTATGGTCTGACTCTAAAGCTGCTTGATGAGCAAAGCTGTCAATACCCACAGCTAAGCCAGAAACAATCACCCAAGGACAGACAAGATTAAAAATTAAATTAAAAACAGCTTTCTTGCCGTACAAAGTCGCCCGTCTTGCTCCTACAAAAGACAAAGAACGCTGACTTAAACTTTTACTTTTGCCCCAAACAAAAAGATAAACCGGGGGATCAGCAATCTCTTTTAAAATTTGGGGGTAATTTTTTTGGTCTAGACGCAAAAGATTAAACTCTTTTGCTTCTTTAAACTCTTTTTCTAAAGCCGAGAGATTTAAACTTTCTAAACGTTTATAAAAACTGCGGCTCACACCCTTGAGAGGTCTGGGATTTTTAAGATAGCGAGAATTCAGAGCTTGGGCAGACTTAAGAGCTAAAAAATCCTTTTGGGAAGGCAAAGCATTAGCTAAACAAAAATCAACAAAACGCATTAATTAAAAGATAGTGGCAAAATTTTTTAGAATCAACAAAAAATTTTAATCTTTTTGTTTTATTTTCTCCCAAGCTTGAGAAACCATTTCACTAAAAAGATAAGCCCCTACTTGGTTTATGATTCCATGCTGGCGTTTGCCAAATATCTCTCCCTCTCCCCTTTTCTCCAAATCCCTCAAAGAGATTTTATAAAACGCTTGCGGCTCTTTTATCAGCGAGAGAAAATCTACTAACCTTTCATAAGAACTATCGGGCAATTTTTTAGGCACAGCCACCCAAAAATAAGAAACTTGGCCAGCACGACCAATACGCCCTCGCAACTGATAAAGATCTCCTATACCCAACCTGGAGCCATACCAGAGAATCATTGTCTGCGCTCCGGAAATATCTAAACCATGCTCTACAATAGCAGTAGCCACCAACACATCTACTTTTCGCAAAGAAAAACGGCTTAAAGCCTGAGCCAGCTTATCCTTAGGCATCCGGCCGTGAGCCACAGCCACCTCAAACCCCATGAATTTAAGTTTTGAAGATATGTTTAAAACATCTTTAATTAAAGGAGCCACAAAATAAACGCCTTTTTTCTTCTTGGCTGCCCTCTTAATTACTTTTTCAATCCGGGACCAATCACTTTGGGAAAGAACCCTGTCTTTGATTTTTCTTTCAACCCACCCTTCTAAAACAGACATTGTTTTGATTTTAGAAAGAGAAAGATAAAGGGTGCGAGGTATGGGGGTAGCGGTTAAGGAAAGAACACTTAGGGAAGGATTTTTAAGACGCCACTTTTCTTTTTGTTTCACACCAAAACGCTGTTCCTCATCAATAACTGCCAAACCTAAATTTTCAGCTTCTAAAGAAGCGAACAAAAGCTTGTGGGTGCCAATAAGCAAATCAATCTTTCCTTCATTAAACTTCTTTATTATTTCCTGATTCTTCTTTTCTTTTTGCAGACTGCAAACCAAGGCGACCCTAACGGGCAGGTTTTGCAAACGCTCTTTAAAAACCAAATACTGCTGTTGAGCCAAAATAGTAGTGGGAGCTAAAAAAACAACCTGCTTATCAGGTAAAAATAAAGAAGCTACCCGCAACGCCACCTCAGTTTTGCCTGAACCTGCTGGACCGATCAAAAGATGGTCAAAAGGCCTCTTCTGAAATAACAAGTTTTGAATTTCCTGCAAAGCCTTTTTTTGGGCAGGGGTCAAACTAAAAGGACAGGTTTTTTCCAGATGCTTTAAAAAAAATTGTCCAAATCTTTTGATCTCTATTTTCTGCCTTTTTAAACTTTTATAAAGGGCAAAAAGCTTTTTAGCCAGTTTTTCTGCTTCTGCCTCTGCCAATATTTTTGTTTTTTCCCACCCACTTTTGCCAAGAGAGGAAAGATGAGGCTTAAGACCAATATATTTAGTCAGCCGTCTTTTTTCTTTTAAGGGAACATACAAATAAGCATTATTTTGAAAACGCAAGTGATAGTAAAATTCTCTTCTCTCCGCTTGAGGCAGGACTTGCTCATCTAAACTCAAAGGCAGTTGTTTAGGACCAATACCCTCTAGTTTAGCAATTCCGTGATCAATATGGACTACATAATCGCCAACAGAAAAATCAGTTATGCTCTTAAAACGACGAATTTTAATCTTTTTTTGAAAATCTTTGTCAGTAAAAAAATGCCAGCGGCCCAAACTAAAACCAGAAAAATCCAAAGGAGGTAAAAAATATATTTTTGCCTTTTTAGCCAAAGCCTTCAAAGCTAATTCATAACGGGAAAAGAGAACCACTCGTTGTTGAGAAGAATGCGCCAAACGGATTACTTCTTTGAAAGTTGAATAGGAATGGGGCTTACATAAAATTAAAGATTCTGAATGTTTAAGTTCAGAAAACTTTATGGGATAAACAAAAAGGGAATCAACTATCTCAAGAGATTTTTGGCTGCGTTGGTCAAAAAAATAGATCCTCTCAAGAGTCTGGTCAAAAAACTCTAAACGCACGGGATACAAAGAAACATTATCCCAAAAATCAACCACCTCTCCTCTAAAAGAAAATTGCCCTTTTTCATAAACTAGGGGGGATTCAACAAAACCCAAAGCAGAAAATTTCTGGCGCAAAACTCTCTGGGAATAATCTTTGCCTTGCCTCAGCCAAATACCCTCCCCTCTCTCTTTGGCCGATATGTGTCGCACAATATATAGAAAAAGCTCTGGAGCTTGAGGAACCTCTCCTTTTTTTAAAAAAGAGAGAGTGCGCTGAACTTCGGGTTCAGCAGCGAACCCTGTTATTATTTTTTCTAACGGCCGCATTTCCATGTAGCTTTTATGTGGAGTTCAAAATATTATCTCCTCTTGTTTACACCTTATATCTCTTCTGTCTCTATACCCATACTTTTAGCTGTACCTACCACTATCTTCATCGCTGCTTCTAAATCATTAGTATTAAGATCAGGCATCTTTATTTTAGCTATTTCCTCAATCTGCTGGCGAGTTAATCTGCCTACTTTTTTCTTATTAGGTTCACCCGAACCTTTGGCAATATTAAGAGTTTTTTTAATTAATTCTGAAACAGGCGGTGTCTTTACTACCAAATCAAATGTTCTGTCTTTATAAACCACTACCTCAGCTGTCACCTTCATACCTTTGTTTTCTTGAGTAAGCTGATTAAACTTATTGCAAAACTCAACAATATTCACTCCGTACTGGCCCAAAGCCGGACCCAAAGGAGGTGCAGGAGTAGCTTCGCCTGCTTTAGCCTGAATTTTAAACTTTACTTCTATCTCTTTTGCCATAACTTATTATTATTTTAGATTTTGCGCGCTTGGTTAAACTCCACCTCAACAGGAGTCTCCCGACCAAACATATTTACCAAAACCTTAAGTTTACCTTTGGATTCATCTACTTCCTCTACTACCCCTTCAAAATCCTTAAATGTACCCCGAGTAATGCGGACATGTTCTCCTGCCTTAAAATCAGCCGCATAAACAGGCTCCTGTCTTTTAATCCGACCAAAAATTTCATTTAGTTCTTTGGGGTTGATTGGCGAGGGACGTGTGCCAAAACCTAAAAACCCAGTCACGCCGGGGGTGTTACGCACCACATACCAAGAAGCATTATCCACTATCATCTCTACCAAAACATAACCCGGGTAAATATGCTTTTTTATTACTTTTTTCTCCCCTCCTTTAAGCTCTATCTGTTTCTCCTTAGGAGCAATGACTTGAAAAATTTTGTCTTCCATACCGAAAGATTTGACCCGTTGTTTAAGCTGCTTCACCACCCGATCCTCATAACCAGAATTGGCATGAATCACATACCACCGCGCCTTAGGATGGGAAGAAAGCTTAAATCCTTGTTTGCGCTTAGAGTCTATCTTTTTTTTCTTGCTTTTTTTCTTTTCTGCTTTTGCCATAGCTTTTATTTTATTTTAAAGCCACATACCAATTTATTAACTTGGCTAACACATAGTCAATACCAGCTACAACTAAAATGGAAATCAAAATAGCAATAATAACAATAACAGCGTTATAAACCACTACCTCTCTTTTTGGCCACTGGATCTGTTTTGTCTCCCTAACTACCCCTTGAAAAAAATCTCTTATTTTAGCCAACATAATCTTTATTTACCTTGTTTTATACTCTCCACTCTGACTAAAGAATAAAGAGTACGAACCCCCTTTTTGCGGTGATAGCCTGTTTTTGGCTTGTATTTAAAGGCTATCTTTTTTTCTCCCTTTAGTTCTGACTCTACTACCTTAAGATGACAAACATAACTCCTGACTTCTGGTTTTCCTATTAAAACCTTATTGCCGTCAACAACCAAATAAGGCTTGATTTTAAGGCTTTTCTTGCCCTTAAGATAATCAACCAAAAACTCCTCCCCTTCTTTTATTAAAAACTGCTGCCCAGACAAAAAAATCACCGCCACCTTCAGCTTTTTCTTTTGGGATTGAGAAGTTTTGTTTTGAGTTTTTGTCTTTGCCATAAGAAAATTTTTAACTCCAGAATTTTAACAGAGATAAGCCCCTCTGTCAATCAAAAGCCCTACAAATATCTTAAAATTAATTTTAGCTAAACTCAAGTTTGCGACTACGACGGCAAATATTAGAAATAATACCTAAGATTAAATAACTGGTCAGCAAAGAAGACCCCCCATAACCCAAAAAAACCAAAGGCAGACCAGTAATAGGCATAATTCCTAAATTCATACCAATATTAACTATAATTTGAAAAAGAAAAATAGAACCAAAAGCCAATGTTGCTAAATAAGCCAACTCTTCTTCAGCTTGATAAGCAATCTGCAAAATTCTAAAAACTAAACCCAGACATAGAAGGATTATTATCAGTGAACCAGCAAAACCCAATGCTTCGGCAGCGGTAGCAAAGATAAAATCAGCATACCTAATAGGAAGAAATTGTAATTGGCTTTGGGTCCCCCTTCCCAAGCCTTTTCCCCACATCCCCCCTGAACCTATAGCTATCATTGACTGCCAAACATTGTATCCAGAACCCAAAATATCTTCTTTAGGATTCAAAAAAGTAAAGATTCTTTCCTTTTGGTAAGGCTTGAGGACAAAATTAAAAACCAAAGGAATACTAATCAAAAGAATAGCTAGAAAAATATACAAAAATTTGCGGTTTTTGCCTGAAAAAAAATAGATTAAAACCCCTGAAACCAAATAAACAATCGCTGTCCCTAAATCAGGTTCTTTAGCCACCAAAAACACAGGCAAAAACAATAAAAATAAAAAAATAAAAAATTCTTTGGCCTCTACCCTTTTCTGTTCTTTTAGATAACCAACTAAACTTATAACCAAAATAACTTTAAAAATCTCTGAAGGCTGAAGGTTAAAAAAACCAAGACTAATCCACCGCGAAGAACCAAACTTAGTTTCCCCTACAATTAAAACCACAACCAATAATAAAACTCCAAAAACATAAAGATAAGGCCAAAAACCAAATAGAGTTTGGTAATAAAGACGAGAAAAAGAAAAGAAAACTATCAGACCCAACACAAGGAAAACGCCCTGATAAATCGCTAAATGATCCTCACCTGAAAGAGTAGCCAAAAGAAGAATGCTTAAAAGAGAAAGGAAAAGAGCCGGCAAAAGAAGCCAAAGATCAAAAGAAAACCATTTTTTCATTGGTATATCTTCACTTCTATATTAGCATCCAATAAAAACTGGGAGAGCTGCTTTTTACCTTTTTTTATCCTGAGCTCAGAATTAGTCTCTGCTTCCACCTCTTTAATAATTGAAGAAATAGCTTTTTCTGAACATTCTAAACAAAATACCGCATTTTGCCCATATTTATAACCCAATTTTTTACGTAAAGACTGAATTTGTCTCACCAATTCCCTCTTAAAACCTTCCTTTTTTAAAGCCGGGGTTATTTCTGTATTCAGACCAAGTTTTTTTCTTGTTTTTACTTCTTTAACATTTACCTCTCCTTTGATTAAATCTGCTTCCTCTTGACTAACAGAAAAAGGCAAATAAGCCGCAGCCAAGGGCTGGCGAACTTTAATTTTTGCTTTGCTTCTCAACTCTAAAAGATCAGAAATCGCTTCTCTAATAAGCTCCATTTTTTTCAAAACATCCAATTCAGGTTTTTGAGTAGTTTCTATCTGGCACAAATGAACACTTATAGGATCCTTTTCTTCTCTTAGTTTTTGAAAAATAATCTCACTTAAATAAGGCAAAAAAGGAGCTGAAAGAATGGAGAACTTTTTCAACACTTGGGATAAAATATAAAGTTTAGCGGTCGCTGAATTTTTATCCTTAATCAAACTCTTAACTCTGCGTACATACCAAAGAGAAAGTTCAGCAATAAAATCCTCAATTTTGCGAGCTGCTTTAACTAATTCATAGTTTTCCATCAACTCAATAACCTCTTGAGAAGTTCTCTCCAACAAAACAATAATCCATTTGTCTAAAAAGTGAAGTTTTCGCGGGCGCTTAAAATTATCAATCTTATATGTTTTAGCTGTGTAGTCTAAAAAGAGATAACAGTTGTAAAAACGCATTATTACATTGCGAAATGTATGCGCTAAAAGTCGCTCAGAAAAACGGTAGTTTTGCCCTAAAGGAGCAGAGCTAAGCAGAAAAAAACGCAAACTGTCAGCCCCATACTGATCAAAAACCCGCTGAGGATCAGGATAATTCTTTAAGCGCTTGCTAAGTTTTTTGCCATCTTCTGCCAAAATAATACCGTTAACTACTGCATTTTTAAAAGCAGGTTTATTTTTACCTAAACCGATATTTTTTAAAGTAAGAATGGCAGCTAAAACATGAAGCGTGTAGAACCACCCCCGTGTCTGATCTAAACCTTCAGCAATAAAATCTGCAGGGAAAGATTTTTCTGCTTTATTCTTATTTTCAAAAGGATAGTGCCAATGAGCATAAGGCATTGATCCTGATTCAAACCAGCAGTCAAAAACCTCAGGCACTCTCCTCATTAACCCCTGACATTTAGGGCAGCTGTAAGTAACCTTATCAATATCAGGACGGTGTAGATCTTCAGGAACCTCTGCTCCTTTATCTTTCAACTCTTGAACCGAACCAATAACTTCCTGATAATGACAGCTCTCACACTCCCATATAGGCAAAGGAGCGCCCCAATAACGGTTTCTGGAAATAGCCCAGTCTTTAGCTTCAGCTAACCATTTGCCAAAACGCCCGTGTTTTAGATAATGGGGCAACCAGTGAATTTCTTCATTGTTTTTAAGCAACTGTTCTTTCAAAGCTGACACCTTCACATAGTAAGTTTCTACAGGATAATAAAGCAAAGGGGTTTCGCAACGCCAACAGTAAGGATAGCTATGTTTTACTTCTTCTTTTTTAAAAAGTAAGCCCCTTTCCTGAAGATCAGCTATCACCTTTTCATCTGCCTCCTTAATCCAGAGATTTTTGCCGGGTTCAACCAAACTCTTACCTTCCCCGTCAACTGTCAAAAGAATAGGAAGACCATTCTTTCTTCCCAACTCCATATCATCTTCTCCAAACGCTGGGGCAATATGAACTATACCTGTACCCTCTTCCAAATTAACAAAATCACCTTCATAAACCTGATAAACCTTATCAATTTTTTCATTTTTGGGCAATAAATTTAGAGCTTGAGGGTACAGAGGCTCATACTCAGAACCAAGCAAATCTTCTTTTTTTAGGGTAGCAATTTTTTTATAGTTAATATTCTCTAAAACCGGCAACCTCTCTTCAGCTAAAATCAAATTTTTATCCCCCACCTTGATTTTTACATAACGAAAATCACCTATAGCCAAAGCTAAGTTAGCTGATAAGGTCCAAGGTGTAGTTGTCCAGACCAAAAAATAAGTATTGGCTTCACCTTTGAGTTTGAAAAGAACATATATTGATTTATCCCTTACATCACGATACCCTTCGCTTACTTCAAAATTAGACAACGGTGTGCCGCAACGTGGGCAATACCCAGTAACTTTAAAATGCTTGTAAAGAAGACCCAGTTTATCAACCTCTTTCAAAACCCACCAAACCGTCTCAATATAAGAATTATCCATTGTGTAATAAGCGTTCTTGTAATCTGCCCAACGACCCAAGCGAGTCAAAACCTTAACAAAATCATCAATATGACGTGTAACCGCTTGCCGACAAGCCTGATTAAATTTTCGAATACCTAATTTTTCAATCTCTTTTTTGGAACGAATACCAAGCTCTTTTTCTATTAAGGTCTCTACCGGCAAACCATGGCAGTCCCACCCCACTCTTCTTTCTACTTTATACCCACGCTGGCTAAAAAATCGACAAACAGTATCTTTTATAGACGAAGCTAAAATATGGCCGTAATGAGGTTTACCAGTAGCAAAAGGGGGGCCGTCATAAAAACTAAAGTTTTTCTTCTTGCCCTTAAGCGTCTTTTGATAAATCTTGTTTTTTTGCCAAAAAGAGAGTATCTCTTCTTCTTTTTGGCTAAAATTAAAACCGCTCATTGTTCTTTTTTAGTTTGGATTTTATCTAAAATTTGGTTAACTAATTTATCAGCACGACTATTCTTTTTGCGGGGGATATAAACAAACTCAACTTCCATTCTAGTTTCCCAAATCAAACGCTTAATTGCAATAAAAAACTTCTGCATCCGTTCATTTTTAACTTTAAAATTTCCGCCTAGCTGTTTGGCTACCAACAAGGAATCAAGAAAAAAAATTGCTTTTTTAACCTTAAGTTTTTTGAGATGCTTTAAAGCCAAAATCACTGCCCGATATTCAGCCTCATTATTTGTCCCCTTGCCCCAAAACTTGCCTCCTTTTGCTATCAATTTACGCTTAGGAGATAGAACAAGATAAGCTGAAGCTGAGGGACCGGGGTTGCCCCTAGAAGCACCATCGCAATAAACAAAAAAATTTTCTTTCATCTGTTTTATCTTATCAGAAGCAAGTTTTCTTATCAAAACTCTGCCTGATAAATAGAATAATCCAAAACATCAGAAATACTCTTTAGGCGGTTGGGAAATTTAACAAATAAAGTGCGGCAATCAGTTGCAGAACATCCGTTACTAATAATTAATGTTTCCGGAACGCCTAATTTATCACCAGAGCCAAAATTAAAATAAAGTTGACCAGCGCTGTTAAAAACCTTAATTTTTAATAAGCGGAAACGAGAAAAATTACGCACCATAAAACTGCATTTCTCTACTCCGTTTTCGTAAGCGCACCTTGTCCTACTTAATCGCAGTTGATTTTCTCCGCTGCCAAAAAGAGAGCCCAAAGACTCCAATCGGGATGAGCCACCAACGAAATGATAGCGCACCAACCCCTCAATCATCTCTTGATTATTAGGATCTTCAGCCCTGAACCAAACCAAAGCTTTTTCTTTTTCTGCTGGGTTGCTGCCCAAAGGCACAAAACTGACATTTAGACGACCTTCATAGCGAGAAACATCAAAAAGAAGCGAGTCATCCTTTTTAAGGTCAAAAATTTGCGGGGAAACAGCAGTATAGCTACTTATGGCAAGAGTGTTATTAAAATTACTATCGTAGTAATGAACTCGTGGGTAATGAGTTGCCTTTTGGTAATAACTACGAGCACTACTAAAATCTAAATATTCGGAAGTTGTAGAACTCAAAAAACCTTTTATTGCTGTCCTTGGCCAATTTAGAAAAAGAAGCGAATCAGAATTGTAAGGTGTATAGTTATCAATTTTGTATAAAGCTGTCTCAATTCCTCCCCAAGCCATCCAGTACTTTAACTCATCTTGGTAAGACTGACGCCTAGATAGCACAGAAAAAACCACTAAATTAAAACTCAATTGCATTATTGCGACCAAAGCTCCTATAAGCATCACTGAGTAAAGCAAAGCTGAGCCGCGATTTGTCCTTTTCATAAATAAGGATTAGCTTTAACTAAAGGCACAAAAACTTGCTTAAGCTCTCGCCAATAGGTTTTCTTGCCCCATTGCTCTACTAAAGTAACCTCCATTTTAACCCATAAATCAAAAGGTCTTATCTCTGTTTGGGGATCAAAAATACTTTTAGCTACCTTCTTTTGGGACGGCTTAGCTGTTATTTGGAAAAAATGTCTTTTGTTCTTGTCAAAATTACCTAATTCAGACCACCCTACACCCTCTTCGCGCCAAATAGTTCTGCCGCCCTCCTCTTCTTCAACCCAGTTTTTAACCTTTATTTTGCCTGTTTCCCCGCTATCATCTAACCAAAAAACATATATTTTACCCGATCGTTCATCTTTAATATACAAATAACGGCCACGCGCAGAATGGTTTAAAACCCCTCTAATTTTTCTCAAAACTGCATTGTTGTGTTGAGTATTGCCTGGATCCAAAAAGTCTTTAGAAGCAAAGAAAAGATTAGCTTTTTTATCCAAAAGAGTTGGCCAAAAGTCAGAACCGTCCAGCAAATCTCCATTAGCTTCCCTTACTGCTGACCTGATTGTTTCTGTAATATTTTTAGCGTTTTGCCCCAAAACTACTGTCATTTCCAATTCTTTCCTGCTTCTTAGTGCTCCTGTCAATATGCCGTACACCACAACTAAAAGAGAAGTAAAAATAAAACTAGCCAACAAAAGCTCAATTAAAGTAAAACCTTTTTGGTTCTTTGCCATCATTTTTAAAGATAATTGCCAAGTAGGGTGTAGAATTTCTTTATTTTTTCTCTGCCAAACCTATCTTGCCATTTAACCTCAAATTTTACCTTAACCAAACCCTCTTCTTTTTGGGTAGAATCTCTATCTTTATAAACAGGCTCTAAGCAAAGGCGATAATTAAGACGCACTGAACCACTATCGTTAACTATTTTATTCACCTCCTGCCAAGAATGAGCGCCCAAAAGAGTATTTATCTTCCAAGTATTGTCGTCCAAAGAAAGATAAAAACAAGAAGCATCTCTCAAAGGCAAGATACTGCTTTCCCAATTAGTTGTTTTGTCTTTGTCAAAAGCTATTTGGTTCCTATAAGCAACTAAAGCTGAAAACTGCTCTTCAGCTAATAAATTAATATAGCTTTCAGCGTTATGCCTTAAAATCTCATTTAAATTGTTAATATTCATATAAACCACAATTAAAACTATTCCTCCTAAAATTCCTAAAGAAACCAAAACCTCCATCAAAGTAAAACCTGCATTTTTAAAATTTTTAAACCTCTTTAAGCTCAAAGCCATAAATTATCTTCTTTTTATCAACAACCATACACTTTTTCTCTTTTTGGCGCTTAAAACAAATCTCGACTAAAAAATCACCATTTTCTTTTTTTAATGTAGGAATAGCATTGATTTTTTCAAGATTTAAACCACCTAAACCCTGATTAAGTATTTCAATTTCTATTTTCTCTAAATCACGACCGCCGTTCTTATCTTTCCCCTCAATAACAATATCATTCTCTTGGTAGTTAATAAATGCCAAACATGTTCTCAAAGAAACACCAGGTCCTGTTTTACACTCTGTTGCAAATTCCTGGTTTTCAAAATCAAAAGTAATAAATACATCTTGACATCTTCCTTGACGCAATGATTCTTGGGCAAAAATAAGAGCTTTCTTAGTTCTAATTATTACTGAATCCAGCAGCTCTTTTTGAGACATAGAGGAAAAATTATACAAAACTCCTCCGCTAAGAATAGCAATAACACCTAAAACTAAAATTATTTCCACCAAGCTAAAACCCCTATTCTTAGCAAAAGCCATTACTTTTTATTTTATCACAAAAAATTAAGCAAAAAACCCCTCGCTTGGGGAAAGAAATAAAGAACAAAAAAAGAAAAAATTAAAAACGGAGCAAAAGGAACCAAGCTTTGACGTTCCTTAACCTTTAACAAAAGCAAAAAAACAGCCACTATCCCCCCAAAAACAAAAGCTAACCAAATAAAAATCAAACTCAACCTCCATCCCCAAAAAAGACCCAAAACCCCTCCTAATTTAGCATCACCAAGACCAAACCATTTGCCTTGAGAAAATAAATAAAGCGACCAAAAAAGAATAAAAACTAAAACCCCTCCCAACAAACTTTGCCATATTGAGATATTAGCTAAGGGCGGAATTTTAAAAATATATTTTACTAGCCACAAGCCAAAAATAATTAGAATAAATCCATCAGGAATAACCATTTTTCTAAGATCATAAAAAGCAACAACTAAAAGAAAAGAAGTAAAAAAACAGGCAAAAATAAATGCTTTGCTAAAGCCAAACTGCCAAAAAGATAAAACAAAAACTAAACCACTAAACAATTCGATCAATAATACTCTCCAGCCTATAGGTTGCTGGCAATATCGGCACTTCCCTCTTAAAAGCAAAAAACTAATTAAAGGTATTAAATCTTGAGCATAAAGACGGTGGCGGCAATGAGAACAAAAAGAATAACCTCTCAAATTAAGACGCAAACCTTTATGAGAAACAAACTGCAATCTGCTGACTATTACCTCTAAAAAGCTCCCCCAAATTATCCCACCAACAAAAGCACTTAATAAATTCCAATACAAGATATAATTTAACTCTTTAACCTACATTTCTTGGCAACTCCCTCCTGTAGAACAAATAAAACGTTTGCCTCTTTTGCTTTCGTAATATGTCTGCACAGTATAATCAGTAATAGAAGCATTATGATAAGAACTCCCCTGCCGCCACGCATAAGCCCCTATGTCAGTACCCCTGACATTACACGGCCCTATTTTTCCTGTAGCTGGATCACTACTTAAATAGGGGGAAAGATCTGCCCAAGAAGTAGCATATTTGCCGTTATCATTGTAATAAGACTCTTGCGCTTCTGAAATAGATCTCACAATTGCTTTTCTTTGCGTATCTCTTGCTTGCGACCTTACTCTTGAGGTGGCCACTAATACCAAACCAGCCAAAATTCCCAAAATAGCGATTACTGCCAAAAGCTCAATAAGGGTAAAGCCTCTGCTTTGTTTAAGGGCGGTTTTAATCATAACTAATAAATTAGTTTTTAACTATATTAATTTTATTCTATCCCACCTTATCTTCCAAGTTATCCACAAGTTAACTTATTGGCAATTGAACTAAGCCATAAATAGGCCCAAATACTGACCAAACCATTATTGCCACCCCTACAGCCAAAACTACAATTATAATTGGTTCCACCAAAGACACGACTTTTTTGACATAAGAATCTGTTTTTTCCTGATAATACTGGGCCAAACGCAGAAACATCTTTTCTAAACTCCCTGTTTGTTCCCCAACACTAATAAGCTGGGATTCTAAAGTAGGAAAAACGCTTTCCTGTGCCAAAGAAGAACTAAAAGGCAAGCCTCTTTCTACTTTAGCCTTAATTCTATCTAAAGACTCTTTAATAATTAAAAAAGACATTGAGTTTTTAACTAAGTCAATCGCCTCTAAAATAGGGGTGGCAGATTTAAAAAGAAGATAGAAAAGACGATTAAGTCTAGCCATTTGGCTCCGCAGCAGCACGTCTTTAACTACAGGCAAAGAAAAAAGCAGTCTTTCTGTCCACATCTTTACTTTTTTACTGGAATTAATACACCAGTAAAAAAAGATGCCAATAACAATTAAACCTAAAAGCAATGCCCACCAATAATGGGCTAAAAACATACCTACTCCAACTACCAATTTTGTTTGCCAAGGAAGATCAACATTAGCTTCTTCAAAGAGTACTTTAATTCTAGGCACAAAATCAGTAATCACTAAAAAACCAACAACTAACATTGCTGCTACTACAAATATAGGGTAAAGAAGAGCTGACCAAAGTGAGCTGGAAAAATGTGCTTCATCCTCTAGGATTTTAGCTAAAGTCTCAAAAACCTCGGGCAGATTTCCTGAAGCCTCTCCTGAACGCACCACCGCAATAATTACTGGTTCAAAAACATCACTATAGCTTTCCATAGCTTTACTCAAACTATTGCCAGCCCTTACCTGTTCGCCAACATTTCCGACTATTTCTTGAAAATACTTGTTTTGTGTCTCTGTTTCAATAATTGCTAAAGCTTTATCAATAGGAAAACCAGCCTTAAGCATGGTAGCTAACTGACGCATAAAAACAGCTTTTGCTCCAACACTCACCTTTTTAAAAAAAGTAAAACTTCCCTCCTGTTTCTCTTTTATCCACAAAACCAAAAGACTTTGTTGTTCTAAATGCTTTTTGGCTGAAAGCGCATCTTGGGCTTCAATAACACCAGTTTGAATTGTTCCTTTTTTATCCTGAGCGCTGTAAAAAAAATTTTTCATAGTTTAGTAAAGTTCTTGTTTAAAAACTTGGGGGTTTTCAGCCCAAACCAAAGCATCCTCAATCTTTACTTCACCCCTTTTGACCAACTCTATTAGGGTTTTATCCAAACTAATCATACCCTCAGCAAAAGAAGTTTGAATAATATTGGGAATCTGATGTGATTTACCTTCCCTAATGGCATTTCTTACAGCTACATTGGCAATCAAAACCTCACAAGCAACAATCCTACCCCCTTTAGTACGAGGCAAAAGGCGTTGAGAGATAACACCTAAAAGAGTGTTAGCTAGCTGCTGTCTAATTTGCCGCTGTTGATGTTCAGGAAAGATATCTACGATTCTATCTACTGTTTGAGCTGCGTTATTAGTATGCAAAGTAGTCAAAACTAAATGTCCGGTCTCAGCTAAAGTTAAAGTAGCTTCAGCACTATCCTTATCTCTCATTTCTCCCAAAAAAATTACATTAGGATCTTCTCTTAAAGCTGAACGCAAAGCCCGTTTAAAAGAAAGGGTATCAGTATAAACCTCCCTTTGGGCAATAATTGATTTTTTATTTACAAAAACATACTCTATAGGATCCTCAACAGTAATAATATGTTCACTGCGGGTCTGATTAATGTATTCAAGCATTGAAGCAATAGTGGTTGATTTTCCGTGCCCAGTAGGACCAACCACAATAAAAAGCCCTTGTTTGGCTGAAGCAAACTTTTCCAGAATCGGAGGCAAACTTAATTCAGCAAAACTCCTAATTTCTGAAGGGATAACTCTTAAAGAAACACTAACATCCCCTTTTTGACGAAAGATATTTACTCTCATTCGATGGTTGTCAAAAGCAAAAGAAAAATCAGCCTCCTTTTCCCGCTCAAACCTTTGCCTTTGCCAATCGTCCATAAAGGGAGAAACCATCTTTAGTATCTCTTCCGAAGTAAATTTTGGAGTCTTTTGTACTACCAAATTACCGTTTATCCTAAAAACCGCCGGCATGCCCGGGAAAAAATGAACATCAGAGGCCTTGCTTTGGCAAGCCAAATGAAATACCTCCTCTGCTTGAGCTTTGTAATTTGCCCCTTCTGCACTAGTAGGAGGGGAGGTGAAATTTTCTTTAACCATACCTAAGTATAATTTTATCCCACCGCTGACTTCTCTTTATCCACAGGTAAACTTATTCTAAAACTGCTCTTTTAGTTCTGCCCCCATAATTGAAACCCGCAAAGCCTCCTCTAATGTTGTTTCTCCTCTGGCAGCTTTAACTAAAGCATCTTCAAACATAGTCACCATACCTTTTTTTCTAGCTGCCCTTAAGATGTCTGTCCCCCTAACTCTTTGAGTAATAAGTGCCTGTATTTCGTCATCTATCTCTATAGCCTCAAACACGCCAATTCGTCCCAAATACCCCTGATGGCAACGCGAATCCTCTATCCCTTTATAAAATCTATAAGGAGGCTCGGGAATATCTAAACCGCTATTTTTAGGTATCTGTTTAATAATGCGAGCCACTTTTTCATAAAGAGCTTCAGGTATCTTTTCTTCAGTTTTGCCATAAGGGCAGATGCGTCTAACCAAACGCTGAGCTATAACTAAATTAATTGCAGAAGCAATCAAAAACGGCTCAATCCCCATATCAACTAAACGTGGAATGGCGCCAGAAGCATTGTTGGTATGCAAAGTAGTCAAAACTAAATGGCCGGTCAAAGCCGCGTGGATTGCCATTTCTGCTGTTTCTTTATCCCTAATTTCACCAATCATAATAATATCTGGATCTTGCCTTAAAATCGACCGCAAACCAGAAGCAAAAGTAAAACCCGCCTGCGGTCTAATTTGTGACTGGGCAATACCTTCAATTTCATATTCAACTGGATCCTCTAAGGTGACAATATTAACTTCGGACCTGTTAATCATTGAAAGAGCTGCATAAAGAGTTGTTGTTTTTCCTGAACCAGTAGGGCCGGTAACAACCACCATGCCAAAAGGTTTTCTAATATTTTCTACCATATGCTCATAACTTGCCCCCCTTAAGCCAAGGGTTCTTAAATCCATCAATTTTTTTTCTTTTTCTAAAATGCGCATTACCACCTTTTCTCCATAAACAGTAGGCAAAGTGGAAATACGCAAATCAATTTTTTTCTCTCCAAACATCACACTAAAACGACCATCCTGAGGTTTTCTTCTCTCATCAATCCGAAGATCAGCCAAAATTTTGACACGGCTGACTAAAGCCGGAAGCAACTCCCTTTTAATCTCTGCTACCTGAGACAAAACTCCGTCAATACGATACCGGACTAAAACCTTATGAGAAAAAGGCTGAATATGGATATCTGAAGCTCTTTTAGAAATAGCAAAACTAATAATAGCAGCTATCATTTGGGGCACATAACCTTTAGCTAAAATATCTCGCAACTCCTGCACAGAACGCGGCTGCTCAACTAATAATTTTTCTAAAGATGCCAACGCCTCCTTTTTTGTAGTATCAACAGCTGAAACTTGAGATTTTTTTGTGATCACCCGAGAAACAATATGAGCTGCACCGGCTTTCTTTTTAAGAATTTCTTTTTTGTAGTCTTTTATAGTTTTTTCTATTTGCGAAGGCAAAGCTCCATAAACCTCTAACTTAACTCTATTCTTATCCTCTATATACCTGACCAATGCCCGAACTGCAGGATGCGTAGGCCAAGCAGTAGCTACTTTGTAAACCTTATCCCCCAAATGCTCAAATACTAAAATTTTGTACTTCTTAGCGATATCTAAAGGTATTTTTTTTAAAAGTTCTTTTGGTTTATGACTATAAAGATTTATTTCAGACACATTAGCTATCTGGCAAAGCACCTTGAGTATCTCTCTTTCTCTCTGGCTAAACTTAGTGTATAAAATCTCTTCTAAGCGGTGGTTTTCTTTTTGTTTTATTCTCCTTAAAAGCTCTATCTCTTCTGGACTAAAAACTCTTTGCTTTTCTAAGGCCAAAATTATCTCCTCCTCTTGGTCAATAGCCTTTTGGGGACGCAAAGATATCACTTTATTCAACATTGTTCTAATTATACCATCTTTTCCTTTTCAAAACTTTTATATCACGGGTTCCAAAAAAGAAAAAAACCTATTGAAAAGGATTTGTTTTGCCAATCTGCTCAGCTGAATAAGTAATGGGAAGATTGGTATAGGAAGATCTATTTTTTAATTCAGAAACTGTTTTTTCTTTTTGCACTGAAACATAGGAAGTATTGGTTTCCTCGGGACGGGAAAACCAATAAAGCAAAACCACAGCTGCTACCCCAATAATAGCCAACAGGATAAAATTTCCAGTTTTTTTCATAAATTTTATTTAGCTAAATAGTAAACTATTAATTTAAAATTAGCACTCAAATTGCCATCAAGATTCTTAGAAAGAGTAAGGCTATCTATACGAGAAACACGTTTTATTTTTTCTAAACGAGAGATAAAATTTTTAAGATTATTATAGCTTCCTTCTGCAGTTATGGTTAACTCATAAGAAGTAATGGTCCCTTTTTTAGCTGAATTGGCAGAATAATCTAAAGAAGGAGAAAAATCACTTAAGCCCACTTGTGACTTAAAGGCAGCTGCCTCAATACTGGACAATAACTCTGCTGTCGCTGAACTATCAGGAAGAGCTATCTGTAATTCTTGTTGGAAAGTACTTTCTTTTATCTTTTCACTTAAAGCACGAGTAAAATCTTGGCGCGCCTCCCAATTGACTAGTTCTTGTTTTGTTTCTCCTAATTCTTGACCAGAAGCAAAAAGCAATTTTGCTCCTTGGAAAATACCAAAATAAAGTACTACTATGCCTAAAACAACTAAACCGATTGATACCAAACTTGATTTATTAAACCTCATTTTAAAGTTTAGATTCTAAAATAAAAGAAACAATCACTTTACCGTTTTCTGCTGAATGGTTGGCTTCCCTAACCTCTACATTATCTAATAATGCACTCTGCTGTTTTAAAGCGGTAGCAAAAAGAGGCACAGAACGGTAATCAGTAGTAATCCCACCAATAATTAACTTATCCTTCTCAATCTCTATTGAAGAAAGAACAGTATTTTTGGGAATAGATTTTTCAATATCAGCGAGAAGTTTGCTCACCACTGGCTGACCATACAAAGTAGCTAACTTGCCTATTCGGCCTTCCAATTGAGAAAGCTCTTCCTCATCAACCTGAGCATAAACCTCAGCTTTGATTGACTGAATTTTTGAATTTTGACGCTGAACAACAATCATCCTCCAAGCATATCCTAACCAAATAATTAAAGCTAAAGCCAAAAAATATATTACCCCTCCTACTAAAAGACGGTTATCTCCTGATAATGTTAATTTTTTCTCTGTTTCTTCCATTCTGTCTTTTATTATACTAAATTTCGCCAATTTAAGTTATCCACACCAACTTTATTCGGAAGGTGGGTAATAAAGATATATTTTTTCTAACAAAGGAGAAAGTCCAGGGATATCACGCCAATAAGCCTCTTTATCTCTTCCCTGAATTTCAACATTGCCTTCAATCTTTTTAGCAATAAAAGCCCCTAAAAGATTAACTGGCGACTGAACCTTTATTGTTCCTCCGATATCCCCATAGGGCAAAACAATAAATACACCGCGCGCGCAGCTTATATCAGAAGATAAATTTAAATTTCCTCCCCAAACTAAAACGCCAAAAGTTTTTTCACAAACAGCACTCGCTAAATCAGAACTCAAAATATATTCTCTACCCGGCGAACTTCTGGAATCAAGAATATAAAGCCTGCCTGAACGCAAAGTCAAACCATCCAAACTATCAACTACCTTTATACCTGTCGGCTGCTCACTGAGAAAATATTCCAAAATTCCACTTACCTCTTTTTGAAATCGTTGTGAAGCAGAATAACTCTCTTCCTCAAAATCATAATCACGCAAAAGAGCCAAACTGCCTTGGGGATAATGAAAACTGCTATTAGCAGAAAGCACAACCAAATCAGCTCTCAAGGGAATATCCTGACTTTCTAAATATATATCACCTTGACCTGAAATTCCGGGAGAAACAAGAAGGTTGTATTGGGGCAAACTGTTTTCCTCCAAACGACCTTCCTGAGAAGCAAACCACTGTATTTTAGAACCAGCACAATCCACACATCCGGAACCTAAAGCACTATCTTTAATAGAAAAATATATCTTTAAATTTAAGTTTTCAAATATGGTATCTTCTGGAAAAACAATCTCTAACTGCCCATTATTCTCATTTACACTATCAGGCACAACCTGAACTCCACCGGCAAAAGCCTCAACACTATTAAAAGTAAGCAAAGATGGGGAAAAACTTTCCACTACTTTTATGCCTCCCGTACCACTCAAAGCTTCTAATATCTGGCGGAAAATACTCTCAATGTTTTCACTTCCTTGAGGAATATAGTAGTACATTCCTCCAGTTTCAAAAGATAAGCCATTTAAAAGATTAAATTTGACACCTGGCAAAGGCAAATCTGTCTTGACCAAAGAATATTGGATTCCTGACCTTTCCCTAACTTCAAAAACCGCACTTCTGTCTCCGCCTCTACCATCAATGCTGCCTGGACACACAGAAGACGGACAGTTATAAATAGGATGAATAGATGTTAAAGACGAGGATTCTCTCGGAGGGCTCCCATCCGCATCTTCGCCATAACCTACATTGTATAATTTAATATTATCGCTCTTAAGCGCCTCAATTAATTCTAAGGAATTAGCTGGCGGATGATTGGTGTCACAATCATAATGCGGATTCCGACTAGGATTCTCAAGATATCTCTTAAAATCCCAATTTTCTGTGCAGGCATACTGAGGATTGTTTTGATTTAAATAACAAGCGCTTTCATTCCCCGGACTAGGATTAGCAATATAAAATATATTTTCTTTACCCTGTCTGCCATCTGTAAAATTTAAAATTACTTTTTTGGCTGAATTATTTTTTACCTTGTTATTAAACAACCTTAATCCTTCTGAAAGTCCCCACCCCATTGCTGTCTGGTGGCATTTGCGATCAGCAATACGGTCTTCGGTAATTTTCTCAACTTGCTGACGTAAACTACTAACTTGAGAAGTAAAATTAATTTCTTCTACCCAATTAGGGTTATTATAGGTCTCTTTCCATTCACCGTTATAATAACCAATCATTGTGTCATAACGCAGTAAAGCCACCCTTATCTTTGTTGAAGAAGTTCTTCTTAAATTAATTTGCTCTAAACTATCCAAAAAAGTTAATAAACCTTCCTGTGCCGCTTCCATTTTACTCCGACAACTCTCGTTTAATTCCCTTCCATCTTCACATTTATTGGTCATAGACCAACTACTATCTACCAAAAGAAGTAAATAAGTCTCCTGGGCTTCTTTTTTTAATGGTTCTATTTCTAAATCAATCTGAATATTAGCTCTATTTCTTACTTCATTAGTTGTGGAGGAAGAAAGGAGACGGTTTTGCCCTCGATAAACCTCGTAAACACTCTTAGCAAAAACAGGGAGCTCACCCTCTTCTATTCCTTCTTCTGAAAAAAGAAAAAGATGCGCTGCTGGCGGTGGAACCATTCCTAAAACTGTATTAGAGGACAACATCAAAAATAAAGCTACTGCTAAAACAAACAATTTTTTAAAACTATGCATTAAGTCAATTATAGCAGAACTAAAAAAATATTAAAAAGTGGAATAAAAAACTACCTTACTTTACTTTTTAAACCCCACCCATTTAGCTAATTCATCCAACTCTCGTACCCCTACTTTTGCTTCCCCTTTATACTTCCAAGTAGGCACTCCCTCAATTTGCGCCTGATTACACACAGCCATATTTTCTTCAAAATAGCAATCTATACTCTTTAGATATTTTTGCGCTTCCCCAAACATCTCCAATTGATCATGGCAATGAGGACAACTATTTCCATAGTAAAGCACCACACCTTTCTCTGCTAAAAACTTTGCCAACCTCTCTTTATCTTTGTTGCTCCAATCAGCTGAATAGTTCTGCTCCTCATTATTGCTTTCTAACGGACCCGTTACTTCGCCAGCAACATTTTGGGTAGATTTGCTTTTAATATACCAATACATACCGCCAACAGCAGCCAAAAAAATAATAAAAAAACCTAACACTGCCAAACCAATTCGCTCACCAATCTTATCTGCTTGTTTCTTTTTCATAAAAGGAATTGTTTTAAAAATAACAAACAGGAGCGGGAGGACTCGAACCCCCAACTCCGGTTTTGGAGACCGGCAGTTTACCAGTTAGCCTACGCTCCCATTATTAAAACTTAATTTTTAACTACCTTACTTCCTCATGTAGTGTTCTTTGACGGCAAACAGAACAATACTTTTTAAGTCTAAGCTTCTCTTGTTCTTGCACTAAACGCCGCGACTTACTTACGCGGTAATTTAAGCGCTTGCATTTTTGACAAGCTAATTTTACCAAATTTTTCTTTTCCTTTTTTGCTGTTGCTTCTGCCATAACTAATTTTTATTTTATCTAATTGATTTTAATTAGCAACCAAAAGATACCCTCCTTTGATTATTTTGCCCGGGGAGGGAGTCGAACCCTCACGTCCGCAAGCGGACAAGGGATTTTAAGTCCCTTGCGTCTACCAATTCCGCCACCCGGGCACAAAACCTCTGGACAAAGGGCCTTAAATTTTTTAATGCCACCCAAATCAATCTCTTTAATTCCGTTTAGGCATCCTATTCTTTTTGGGGAGGGCAGGATTCGAACCTGCGTAGCCACAAGGGCGCCAGTTTTACAGACTGGTGCGTTTGACCACTCCGCCACCTCCCCGGAAAAAATACTCTCACTTTAAGATCCCTTTTTCAAGCAATTTTGCGCTCTACTGATTCTAAAATAGCTCTATACCTTACATTGTGGGGCTCGATTTCAAGCGCCTGCTTTATTGCCTCTCTTGCTTCCTTAAAACGTTCTAAACCAACCAGAGCCAAAGCCAAATCAGCCCAACGGTAAGCAATTTTATTGTTAAAATGCAGAGCCTTATCAAAGCTTTCAGCTGCCTGACGATAATCTTTATTTTTCAAAAAAGCTAAACCTAAAGCATGGTAGTAAAATCCATTTTCTGAATCTCGTCTAATAGCTGTTTTTAAAGCAGAAATAGCATTTTTGTATTTCTTCTGTTCAAGATACAAAAGACCCAACTCATAAAAAACTACTGCTTTTTGAGAAAAAATACCCAATAGTTTTAGCAAAACCTTTTCCGCCTTATCTACTTCACCTTTACGTTTCAAACTTCTCACTTTTTCTAAAGCCTTTTCAAGCTTCAATTTTTTCTTTAACAAAGTTTCTCTTTTTTTCTTTTGATTCTGTAGTTTAGATGAAAGAGGAGTTTTAACTAAACTCTGTTCACTTACACCTTGAGAAGCAATTAAATGAAAACGTTTAAAAAGAACAACTAAAATAACACTAAGGATCAAAACCAAAACAACTTGCAGCATAACTTTAAATAAGTTAGTTTTTTTTGGGAACTACCTGGTCAGCTTTTACTACTGCTGTTCCTCCGTCTTTAAAACGCACCACAACCTCTCTAGTCAAGATATTACCAGAAATTACCTCCCCCTCTTTGTCTCCAATTTTAACAGCTGTTCCTATCTTTGGCAACTTTTTGGCTTCTTCTTTATAAACCCCTTGTTCATAAAGCAGACAGCAACGCAAACGACCACATACCCCTTTAGACTTCTCTCTTGAAGCAACAGCTGACAACTGCTCTTTAACCATATCTGGAGTAATCTTAACTAAATTTGATAAAAACCTTTGGCAACAAAGCTCTTGTCCACAAATCCCAATCCCTCCTTTAATCAAAGCAGACTGGCGAGGAGTAATCTGTTGCAAACGAATTACCTGAGGAAAAAGAGAAATAAGCTCTCTTAAAAGCTCTCTAAAGTCAATCCTTTGCGGAGCAGTATAGTAAAAAATAAGCCTTTTTTGATCAAAAGTAATATATGCCTTTATAGGTTTCATCCCTTCTTTATCTAATTTATATTTTTTTACGAGATCGCTAAAAACTTTAAAGGATTTCTTTTCTTTAATTTTCGCGTTCAATAAATAAGTTTCAAGTTCTTTTTCTTTGCCGCTTAAAAAACGAATGATTTTTCCTTTAACTTCTTTCTTGTCTGGATGCTTAACCAAACCTAAAACCCTTCCAATTTCACGCCCCCACTCACTTTCTACTACAGCGTAAGGTTCTATCTTTCCTTCAAACTCAAAAATGCCTCTTTCTTCTCCTCCTCTTGTTTGCAAAAGAATATATTTCTTCATACTTTATTTAATTTTCTCTTTTTTAATAGAATATAAAGGTTTAACCAAAAAAGATCCAGATTTATATTAATTTTTTTAGCTTGGAGATAAGCAGACAGAATAATCGGCAAAAAAATCTTATTCTTCTCTTTTCTTAAAGCTAAAAGCCATGAAAAAAGCAACTTTTTAAGCTCTTCTCTATTTTTAGGTTTATCCTGCATCCAGCTGTCTAGATTAATTAATTCTAAATGGTTATCTTTTTCATCTTGAGTAAAGTAAAAATAGTACTTCTGACAACGAGAAAGAACGGTTTCCAAAACCCCCTCTTCTGAAGAAGCAAAAAGAATATACACTTGCCCAACTCTTGTTTCCTCTAATGCCTTTAAAAGTGCGTTTTGAACACTTTTGTTGGCAAGATTAAAGTGTTTTAGAGCCAAAACCTTAAAATCCGAAATGGGTTTTTTCTCCATTTTTGATAACAAAAAACGAACTGAGTCCACTTTTTCTTCTCCCGGCTCAAGCCAGTCTAAAACCTGAAGCCTCTTGCTGTTAAAAAGCTCTTTCTTTAAAAACTGGCTGCAGCTTTCCATCTCTTTTTCTGGCACAAACAACAAAAAACTGCCTTTTTTCTCTGTCTTTATCTTTTGGACAAACTCTTTTAGTTGTTTTTCCATAAATACATTAATATAATGAAACAAGAAAAAAAGAAAAACAATGGCAGAAGAAATCAAAACAGACAAAACTATTATTTGCGCTAAATGTAATAAACCATTTGTTTGGTCTAAAGAAGAACAAGCTTACTATCAAAAAATTGGACTTAAACATGAACCCAAACTCTGCCCCAAGTGTCGCGAGGAAAGAAAAAAAATGAAAGCCAAGGAAATAACCTGCCTTAAGTGCGGAAGAAAAGGGCATATACGGGGAGAGATACCTGATCTAAAGGGCTATTGTGAGCCTTGTTTTGAAGAAATTATTCAAGAGGCAAAAAATAAAGGGGAAGAGATTAAAGAAATTCGCGAACCAGAAAAACAATAAAACAAAACTTACTTTATTTTTATCTTCTCCTCTTGTAAAAGCTTTTTACGACACTTTGTACAGATTTTAAGCCTCTGCCACTTCCCCTTATAAAAAACCAAAGCCTTTTGGATGTTGGGCTTAAATCGTCTGATCGCACGTTTTTTTGAATAACTTACGCTTCTGCCTTTTGCCGGTTTTTTCCCGCAGATTTCACATCTCATAATATAGCATTTTAAAAAATACTTAGTTAGAATAACAAAGAAAGATTAAATAATCAAGATAAATGCTTATTCTTAATGTTCTTTCTAATCCTTTATTGGCCATTGCTTTTTTAGTGGGTATTCTTTTGGCTATTTCTGTCCATGAATTTGCCCATGCTTTAGCAGCTGTTAGAGCCGGAGACCTTACTCCAAAATTAGCCGGCCGCCTAACTTTAAATCCCCTTGCCCATTTAGATCCTTTGGGAACTCTATTTTTGCTCTTGGCTGGGTTTGGCTGGGGCAAACCTGTGCCAATTAACCCTTTTAATCTGCCTAATCCTCAAAAAAGCCAGGCATGGATAGCTTTAGCTGGTCCTTTAGCTAACATTATTTTAGCTCTTATTTTAGCTATACCCATTAGGCTCTCCCACTTTGGACTATGGCCAGAAGGATTAATAGCAGCACAAATTATACAAATACTGCAAATAATTATTGAGCTCAATCTGCTTTTAGCGGTTTTTAACCTTTTGCCAATCCCTCCTCTTGACGGTTCAAAAATAATCTTTGCCTTTGTTTCTCAAGAGACTCAAGTAGCTATTGAACAGATTGGACCTTGGGTTTTGTTTGCTCTGCTTTTTCTTTCCTTTGCCACCCCTGTAAATATCTTTTCTGCCACCCTTTTCCCTCTAATCCAATATCTAAACTATCTTATCACCGCTTTTCCCTTTAGCTGACTTTATAATTTAAAAGCCTCCCAAGAAACGTTCTGGACAGGCTTTGGTTTAAGTGGGATCCCGCATCTGCCTGCCACAGCAAGCAGAGATGTTGGGAACCCCGCTGTAAATTTAGAATAATTTACGGCGGGGCATCCGCAAAGGACTCCCTTAAGAAACATTTTGACCCTGTCAGAATCGATCTTGAGAGGCGTTTTAATTTTAAAATAAAAAATAATTATTTTCAAAATCTCAATTGCCAATATTTCTTTTTTTGGCTAACATATAAATTAATGCAAAGCCAAATTGCCAAAATCATTACTTCTCCAAAAATAGAATCCCGTTATTTTTTAACAGGTAGCTACACCCCCAGAGAAGAAAATCTAATTCAAAAAGGAACAATATTTTGGCTTATAGAGATAACTGCTCCGGGACAGGAAAAAATAGCTTCTCTAATTATCAAACGTTTTAAACAATACTACACCCAAAAAGAAGACGGGCTTTGGGGTTTTGAAGCAGTATTAAAAAAGATAAACCGCCGTTTAGGTAAAGAACTACAACATAAAAACAGCAGTTGGGTTAATCATTTAAATGCAGTTCTGGGGTTAATTCAGGACAACTCTTTACATCTTGCCCCTACTGGCGAAGCAACTGCTTATCTTTTTAGAGAAAACAAGATCTCCAATATTCTGGAAGTAGAAGAATCACCCCCGCCTTTACAAACCTTTATCAGCGTTATTTCAGGCGACCTACAACCTAATGACAAGGTCTTTCTGGGCAGCAGCGAGTTTTCTTCATATATGACTATTGAAACTTTAGCGGATTTTTTAAACTCCCCTACTGAAAAAGCGCTCCAAGAGATCGCCAACTACTTCAGAGAGAGAAATTTAAGAAAAATAAACGCTCTTATTGTTGACTGCTCTGAACAGCCGCTACATGTAGACACAATTTATTTAGACCAAGCCCCTGAAAACAACTGGCAGAAAACGCTTAAATTTATTAAACAGAGCAAAGAAAAACTCTTTGTTTTAATCAACCAAGCAGCTTTAAACATTGGCTCCCAAGAATTAAAATGGCTAAAAAAATACTGGCAAAATAAAAAAAATATCGAAACTGAAAAAAAATCTGCTTTTGTTGGCTCAGCTTTAAAAATAGAGGCAGTTAAAAAAATTAGCGGCTTAAGCAGTTTTTTTGCACAAAAGAAATTTAGGGAATTTTTGCAAAAACACAGAAGAAATATCACTTTGGTTGCTATTATTTTAACTCTTATAGCCTTTGCTTCTCTTACTGTTTGGCAAAAAAGCGGCTCCCACAAAAAAGACTTAATAGCTAAATTCGAACAAGCGCAAAAATTAGTAGAAGAAGCTAAAATAAAAAAGACAACCCGACAAACAGAAGAAGCTTATAACCTCTTAAATCAAGCCGAATCATTAGCTAAAGAAGTAAAATCTTACGCTCCCCTTTCTTCGCAGGCAGAAGACTTAAGTAAAATTATTAATGAAGAACTTAATACTCTCACCAATACCATCCGCCTTTCGCCCTTAACCCCTATACTCAGCGACCTCAATTCTCAAGGCGAAGTGGAAACAGAAAAACTACTTAATCTAAACGGCAAAATTATTACTTACAATCTTAAACACAACCAATTTTTCAGCATTGACCCTGCCACTAAAAAAACAGAAACTTACTTTTATCTACCGCAAGCAGTTGGCAACCCAGAGAAAGCAACCTTATTTTCCAGCGATACCACCTATTTCTTTATCCAAACTAATCAACAAAGCTTTTTTCTCTATTCCACTAAAGACAAAAATTTAGTTGAAGCCCCTCAGGCAGGAAGTTTTGATTGGCCAGCTCAAATTAAAGATCTGCTTAATTTCCGCAACCGCGTCTATTTCTTTACGCCCTCTGGACTCTGGCGCTCAAGCTATACTGCCTCTGGCTTTACCTCTCCGCACAAAGCTTTGGAAACAGACCTAAATAATGCTCTCTCAGCAACTATTGACGGAGCTATTTACTTGCTTTTTCCTCAGGGAGAAATAAAAAAATTTTTAGCCGGAAAAGAAACAGACTTTAGTCTAAAAATACCTTTTTATTTAGATCTCTCCCAAGCAGATAAAATCTTTACCCAACCTGATTTAGGCTCTTTATTTATTTTAATTAAAAACCAAAGAAAAATCGTTGTTTTTGATAAAGCCGGTGAATTCAAACAACAGATTGTTTTTCCTGAGGAATGGGGCGAAATTCAAGACTTTATTGCCGATGTTTCTGGCAACCTCTTTGTTTTAGCGCAAAACAAGATATACCAAACAAAGTACTAATAAAAAAGACCAGAAGAAATCTTTCTTCTGGTCTTGAGAAATTCTATTCCGCCGGAGACAAAAAAGCATAAGTCTCCGGTACCTCCACATTGGTAAGAAACAAATGATGCCTATATCGATTTTCCAAAAGCTTCTTCTGCCTTATTCCCCTAATCTTCAGGAAATGAGACACCTCTTCCGGGAAAAACCCCTGCTCTCGCAGGTCAACATACCTCATAACCAAATTTGAATTAATCCTCATTCCCGACACCTCCTTTTGGAAATGTGCTAATCAAACTATAACTCAAAAACCAAAAAAATCAAGACTACACCCCCTCGCTTAACCTCCCCTTACATCTTTTGGGGTAGATCAATACCTAAAATTTGCGCTAAAACTTGAGCAGTCAAAAGAGCACCTTTAAGAATTTCAAAACGGGCTTTTTTAAGACCTAAATCTTTTTCGTCTTTAAGAGGACAATTGTCGTAAAACCTGTGAAAACTCTCAGCAAAACGCAGTGCTTCTTCATAAATAAAATGCGGCTCTAAAAGCTGAGCGGTTTTGTAAATCTTATAAGGCAAAAGGACAAAACGCTTGATCAAATCCATTTCATAATCACCTAATTTTTTATAATTAGCCTCAACATTCGGCTCTTCCACTTTTGCTAAAATCCCATAAATTCTGGCAGACATATACTTTAAATAGTAAACCGGACTTTTCTTAGCCTCTTTTTTAAAAAGGTCCAAATCAAAATCAAGAGGAGCATTTAAAGTTCGGCTTAAGAGATAAACCTTAAAAACATCAGGCTCTACCAAATCCAAAACTTGATCAGCAGTGATATAAGTCCCTTTCCTTTTTGCCATTAATAAAACTTCCCCTGCTTTTTTTAACCGAACCGGCTGGTAAAAAACAATTTCAAGATTTGCTTTGGCATCCAAAACTTCTAAAGCCGCTTTAAGACGAGGCTTGTGGCCAAAATGGTTAGCTCCCCAAACATCAATCATTTCTTCAGCCCCACGTTTAACCTTGTCCAAATGGTAAGCAATATCATTTAAAAAATAAGTTGGGCGGCCGTCAGAACGGACCAAAACACACTCTCTATCTCCCAGTAAATCTTTGTGTTTAGGGCTAATAAACCAAACTGCCCCCTCTTTTTTAAGAGTGCATCCTTTTTTATTAAGCTTTTTTAAAACCAAGTCGCTTTTTAAAGAGCTTTCATTGCTGACCACATCAAAACTGACCCCTATTTTTTTCAAAGTCTTAAATATATCAGCTAAAGAAAGGGAAATAACTTTTGGCCGCAGCTTCTCTTTTAATTTAGCTAAAGTTATCTTTTGGCTCTTAAAATCCTCTATCAAATCCTTAATTTCCCTCTTCTTTTTTAGCTTAAGAGCAATCTGACGTGGATAATCTCCCTTGTATCCCCCCTCAGGAAAACTATAAACACTACCTGCTAACCAATAAATCACGGTTTCTAGAAAATTCTCTGTTTGAGTGCCTAAATCATTGACATAATACTCTTTTATAACTTCATTTCCGCGCCAGCGAAAAACTTGAGAAAGAACCTCTCCGGCAGGAGCACCTCTTAAATTACCAAGATGTAAAGGACCGGTAGGATTAGCAGAAACAAACTCTAAATTAATTTTTTTCTTTCTGCCTTTAACTCGGAAAAAATCCTCCTTTTCTAAGAGCAAGCGCTTCAATTCCTTTATTAGAGCCTCTTTTTTAAAAAAGAAATTCAAAAAACCAGAACTAAACTCTACTCTAAAATCTGAAAAAAACTCTTTTATTTCACAAAGATAGGTATCAGCTATCTGTTGAGGGGATTTTTTCTTTTTTTTAGCCAAAACAAAAAATAAACTGCTTTCCAAATCAGCCACTTTAGATTCTTTAAACTCAAAATCAAACTTAAATTTTTCTCTTAAACGCTGTTCCGCTTTTTCAATAAGCATCTTAGACCTTGATTTTTTTAAATCTATACTTGCCTACCCGCACTATCTCACCTCCTCTAAGTTTAATCACTTTAAAAGGGTTGTCTATTATAGAACCATCAATCTCTACTGCCTTTTGCTCAATAAGGCGCTGGGCTTCTGACTTGGAGGAAACTAATCCTAAAGCGACCAACAAATCTTTAGCTAAATATTCTTTATTTTCTAAAACCACCTCCTCTACTTCTTGAGGAGTTTTGTTTTGGGAAAAAACTTTAACAAAATACTCTTTTGCTTTTTGAGCCTCTTTTTTCCCTTTTAAATCTTGAACTATTTCTAAAGCTAAGCGCATCTTAATATCTCTGGGATTTCCTCCTTTGGTTAAAGATTTTTTGAGTAAATCAATTTCTTCTCTGGGTACATCAGTCAGCATTTCAAAATACTCAAAAATTAGACCATCAGGGATAGACATAATCTTGGCAAAGATTTCTTGGGCAGGAAGAGCAAGAGGAATATCATTACCTAAACTTTGACTCATCTTCTCTTTACCATCTGTGCCTGTCAAAATTTTCAATAAAACTACTTCCTGCGGAGTTTGTCCTAACTCTTTTTGTATTTCCCGTCCCAAAAGCTCATTAAATTTCTGATCTGTACCTCCTAAAGCCACGTCTGCTTCAAGAACCACTGAATCATAAGCCTGAAGCACAGGGTACAACAACTCATGCATTCTTATAGGTTTATTCTTTTTAATCCTCTCCTGAAACATATCCCTTTCAATCAGACGAGCATAGTTAAAGCGAGACACAATCTGCAAAAACTTTTCCAAATTCATCTTATCATACCATTCGCTGTTATCTCTTACTTCAATTCTTTTCATATCTAAAACAAGCCTTGCCTGATCTAAATAAGAACGCGCCATCTTCTCTACTTCTTTTTTAGGCCGCAATTCTCTGACTTTAAGCTTATCAGTAGGATCACCAAATCTGGCTGTAAAGCCGCCGATTAAAAGAATAACTTTGTGCCCCAATTCCTGAAACTGCCGTAGCTTTCTTAAAACAGCATAATGGCCCAAGTGTAAATCAGCTGTAGTTGGATCTACACCATATTTAACCCGTAAAGGCTGATCTTGGCGCAACCTTTCCCGCAAAGCTGATTCTGAAATAATCTCTTCCACACCCCGACTAAATAAAAAATCTATTTTTTCTTCCATACCTAATTAAAATAATAGAAAAAAAGGCAATAAACAAGAGGGGGTTTGTGGGAGAATAAATCTTTGTCTATAATATTAAAGAGATGCCGCGCAAAAATAAAAAACCCTCTTTTTTTCTCCCTCAAGCTTTAAAAACAAAGTTATCGCGCCGAAGATTAAAAAAACTTTGGCGTAATAAAAAGTTTAAAAAAGCTTTTATTTTTACCCTTATAGGTTTAGGAATTATATTTGTGGGCACTATTGCCTGGTTCTCAAAGGACCTCCCTACCCCAAGCAAAATAAAGCAATGGCGCCCTGCTCTATCTACAAAAATTTTGGATCGCAATGGCAAACTATTATATGAGGTTCACGGCGAAGAAAAACGTACTTGGACTGAAATCAAAGACATCCCTGAAAATATGCAGAAAGCTACTATTGCCGCTGAAGACAAAGAGTTTTACCACCACTTTGGCATTAACCTCAAAGGTTTAACCAGAGCTTTCTTGAGAGATGTATTGCATCGTTCCTATAAAGAAGGAGGATCAAGCATCACTCAGCAGTTTGTAAAAAACGCCCTTCTGACCCCCAAACGCACCCTAACACGCAAAATTAAAGAAGCTATTCTCTCCATTGAACTTGAGGTTCTTTATTCTAAAGAGCAGATTTTAGAGATGTACCTTAATACTATCCCTTATGGTTCCAATGCTTATGGCGTGGAAGCCGCTGCTCAAACTTTTTTTGGTAAATCAGCAAAAGATCTTAATCTGGCTGAGTGCGCTCTTTTGGCTTCTTTGCCTAAGGCACCTACTTACTACTCTCCTTACGGATCTCATCTCGACTCTCTAATGGCACGTAAAAACTATGTACTGGACCAAATGGTTGACATCCAAGCCATATCCCCTGAAGAAGCAGAAAAAGCCAAAAAGACAAAAATTAGTTTTAAGCCTTACCGGGAACAAATCTTCGCCCCCCACTTTGTTATGTGGATTAAAGAACAACTAGCACAGAAATATGGGCAAAAGATTTTAGAAACAGGAGGACTTAAGGTATATACCACCTTAAATTGGGAAATACAACAAGCTGCTGAAGAAGCGGTTTATGAAGGAGCAGAAAGAAATAAAAACCGCTTTGGCGGCGAAAATGCTTCTTTAGTGGCAATTGACCCCAAAAGCGGAGAAGTTTTGGCAATGGTCGGCAGTAAAAACTATTTTGAGGAAGAGATACAGGGAAGAGTAAATGTTGCTTTAAGACCCAGACAACCCGGTTCTTCTTTTAAACCTATAGTTTATGCCACCTTACTTAAAGGTCAGTGGGCTCCGGGCTACACTCTTTTTGATTTAGAAACCGATTTTGGCGGCGGTTATAAGCCGCATAATTATGATCATAATCAATATGGCCCAGTAACAATCCGCTTTGCTTTAGCTAACTCCCTTAACATCTCTGCTGTTAAAGCCCTATATTTAGCCGGATTAGACAATGTTTTAGCCACAGCTAAAGATTTAGGTATCACTACTCTTACAGAACCAGAAAGGTACGGGCTTTCTTTAGTTTTGGGCGGAGGCGAAGTTAAGCTTTTAGAGCTTACTGGCGCTTACACCGCTTTTGCCCAAAAAGGCCGTTTTGCCCAACCTTTTGGAATTATCAAAGTTTTAGACAGCTCAGAAAAAGTTTTAGAGGAAAACAAACCACAGGTAAAACAAGTACTGCCTGAAGAGATAGCTTATGAAATTTGGGATATTCTTTCAGATACAACAGCCCGCTCTGCTGTATTTGGCTGGTCAAAATATATGAGCCTTCCCGACAGAAAAGTGGCGCTTAAAACCGGCACTACTGACGATTTTCGTGATGCCTGGACCATTGGTTTTGTGCCCAATTTAGTGGCTGGTGTCTGGGCAGGAAATAGTGACAATCGCCCTATGTATAATGCCCCGGGATCAATGGCAGCAGCGCCAATCTGGCATAGTTTTATGACAAAAGTTAAGGACAAATTTCCTATTGAAGAATACAAGCAGCCTGAAGGAATCAGTAAAACTTCAATTGCTTGGGTTTCTAATAAAAAACCAACAGGAGACTCTCCTAAAATAATCTGGGATATTTTTGCTCCGTGGCAATTGCCCAAAGAATGGGACGATATCTTTATAAAAAAGAAAATCTGCAAACTGAATGGCTTGCTGGCAAATGACGACCACCCTGAAGAACTAACTGAAGAAAAGACATTCGCTAATGTCCATTCAGAGGTACCTGATAATCCGAACTGGGAAGCTCCGGTTTTAGCTTGGGCCAAAGCCAATGGCTATACCAACTATCCCCCCCAAGAGTACTGCTCAGAGCACTCAAATAAACAGCGGCCCGAAATAACCTTTAATTCCCCTAAAGACAAATCAACTGTGGCTGGCGAGATCTCTGTTGAAGTACAAATAAGCTCTGTTTGGGGACTGAAAACTTTGAGTTTTTATTTAGACGGCACACAAATTAAAAAATTTACCTCTCCCCCATTTAGCTTCAGCTTACAAACGTCTCTCTATAAAAATGGAGAGCATACATTAAAAGCTAAAGCTGTAGACGAATTGGGGTTGAGTAGTGAAAAAACTATCAATCTAAATTTTAACAACACTACTCCAGAAGTTCTCAATCTTAATGCTTCTCTCTACAATACAAACAGCGTGCTTTTAAAATGGGGCAACCCTGCAAATATCTCTTATCTAAAAATCTATCGTTCAATTTATCCGGAAAACTTAGGTGTACTAATTAAAGACAACTACCACGGTGAAAGTTATTTAGATGCTTCCCTGTCTGCAAACACCTACTACTTTACTGTTCGCACTGTAAACAGCAAAGGAGAGGAAAGTGTGGGTAAAAGAGTGAGTATTACTATTCCTTAGAAACCTAATTTTTTTATCACTTCTTTTAAATCCTTAACAGGAATAATTTTAAGTTTCTTTGAAGCAAAAATCTTTTTTGATTCTGGAACTATAACTTTTTTAAAACCTAATTTTTTAGCTTCTTTTAGCCGTAACTGATGGCCAACAACTTCTTTGACCTCACCTGATAAGGATACCTCGCCCCAAAAGGCAGAGTAAGGATCTATTTTTTTGTCTTTTAAAGAAGAAATCAAGGCGACAGCTACAGCTAAATCTCCGGCTGGCTCTTTTAGATTAAGACCTCCGGAAACTTTAACAAAAACGTCTTTGTCAAAAAAACGCAGACGCAGACGTTTTTCTAAAACCGCTAAAATCAAAAGCAGGCGGTTAAGTTCAATACCAATAGCAGTGCGCTTGGGATAAGGAGAAAAACTCTTGGTAGTTAAAGCCTCAATAGTAACAAATAAAGGCCTTGTCCCTTCCAAAACACAAGCCTGTACACTACCAGAACTTTTGGCAAAAGAAAGAAATATTTGTGACGGATTTTTCACCGGCAAAAGACCCTCTTTTTTCATTTCAAAAACCCCTACCTCAGAAACCGGACCGAAGCGGTTTTTGACTGAACGCAATAGGCGATAAAAACCATACCTTTCCCCCTCTAAATAGAGCACAACATCTACCATATGCTCTACTGTTTTTGGTCCAGCTACTACACCCTCTTTAGTAACATGCCCAATAAGCAAAACTGCTATCTTCTCTTCCTTAGCAAACTGCATTAACTTAAGAGTAACCGCTTTTACTTGAGGAATTGAACCAGCAGAAGCATCAATTGTTTCATCTGTAAGAGTTTGCAAAGAATCAACAATAAGAAGTTTGGGTCTTCTGTTTTTAGCTTCTTCTAAAACTTGACTAAGAGAGTTGGTGGCTAAAAAGTCTGGTTTTTTCTTTCCTTTTATTCTCTGCCAACGCTCAGAAACCTGAAACAGGTTTTCTTCACCAGAAACATAAAAAGAATCAACCAGTCCAGCAATTTGTAAAGCTAAAGTTGACTTCCCGACTCCCGGATCACCTCCCAACAGCACTAACGCCCCTTCCACCAAACCGCCCCCCAACACTCTGTCCAGCTCAGAAATACCAGAAAAAATACGCTTAAACCCTGCTTTTTTCAATTTTTCTGTTTTGGCTGGCAAAAACTTTTTTTTCTCTCGGATTTTTCCACCCAAATGTAGCTCCTTAAAGCTATTCCACTGACCGCAGTGAGGACATTTTCCCAACCATTTAGCGGATTCAAAACCGCAATTAGAACAAACATACACTGAAGCTACCATTAACTCCAGTATAAACAAAATAACAAAACCAACAAGCGAAAAACTCAAGAACCAATTTTCAAATCTTGAATCTTTAACTCTACCTTTGGACGACCAGCATAGTTGTCACAAATAAGAGAATAAACTAAATCTACTTTTTGCCCCCTACTTAAATGATTATTCAGGTCTCCTCCGTTAAAATAAACAGCCCGCATAACCTGACCCCCTTCCTGTAGAAAAATAGAAAGATGCCTGTTGCCATTCCCCATTGTTTTTAAATCCACAACCTCTGCTTCTTGGGTTAAAAATAAAGGTTTAGGATTACCCATACCAAAAGGTTCAAAATCCTGCATTAACTGCCAAAAACTAAAATCAATATCCTTAAAACTCAATATAGCGTCAATCTCTAACACCGGTAGCAAATCTTCTTCTTTTATTTTCTCTTCTGCCAATTGCAACAGCTTTTCGTAAAATTCCTCAACCTTATCCAACGCCAACTCTACACCAGCAGCTTTGGCATGACCGCCACCTTTGATAATAAAATCTTTAACTTCAGCCAAAGCCTCAACCAAATGAAAACCATCAATAGAACGTGCTGATCCTCTTGCTGTTTTTTCTCCTCTCTGTAAAACAAAAACCGGACGGTTAAAAGTTTCTTTTAGTTTGGAAGCTATTAAACCAACTAAACCAGAAGGCCATTCTTTATCTTGCACTAAAATAATCTTATGGCGGTGAAGTTTATTTTTTTCAATCTGCTTCAAAGCCTCTTTAACAAACCTTTCTGTCTGGCGCTGACGTTCACGATTCACTCCGTCTAAAATCTGGGCTAAACGACAAGCCTCCTTTCTGTCTTGAGTAGTCAAAAGTTTAAAAGAAGTTTGGGGATTGTAAATTCTTCCCGGAGCATTAATTCTGGGAGCAAGAATAAAACCTACTCGATAAGCATCAATAGTATCAGATTCCAACCCTGATATCTTGATTAGCTCCTGCAACCCTACCCTTTTTGTCTTTTGCAACACCCTAAGACCAAATTTAGCCAAAACCCTGTTTTCAGAAATTAAAGGAACCATATCAAAAATCACTGAAATTGCCATTAAATCTAAAGACCAACGCAAAAAATCATTACTAATCCTTTTGTCCATCCTGGAAATACCCTGAATCAACTTAAAAGCAACAGCCGCTCCAGAAAGCTCTCTAAAAGGGTACTTTTCGTCTTTTCTCTTGGGATCAATTACTGCCAAAGCTTGAGGCAAAACTCTGCCGGTCTCATGATGATCACAGATTATAACATCTATACCTAATTTTTTTGCCAAACGGCAAGCTTTTAAGTCTTTAATACCAGCATCTACAACTACTATTAATTTTACCCCTTTGCTAGAAAAATAGTTAACCGCTTGAGGAGAAAAACCATAACCCTCAGAACGGGAAGGAATATAGACCAAAGTCTTAAGCCCTAATTTTTTAAAAGCTTCAGATAAAAAAGCGGCTCCAGGTATACCATCAGCATCATAATCACCAAAAATACCGACCTTTTCCTTGTTTTTGGAAGCTTGAATAATACGTTTTGCTGCTTTTTCTAAATCACGAAGCCTAAAAGGGTCAAATAAATCTTTTTTGGTATCTGGCTGCAAAAAAGACTGCACCTCCTTTTCAACCTTTTTCAAAGAAGAAATAACTCCCCGATTGTATAAAAGTTGAACTTTTAGGTCATTACTAACTTTAGGGAAAATTCGCCACTTAAACTTTGATTTCATCGTTCTATTTTACAAAAACCCGATGAGAAAAGCGAAGATCAATATATTCAGTAGGAGCAATCATCTCTTTAGCCCTGATAAATTGAGATAACATCTCCTGAGGAGAACGCGTCGGAGAAACAATCAAGGCTATGCCATTATCAGTAAAAGCCCAAAGATCAAACAAAGACTCATTAATTTCAAAATGATCTATTTTTATTCCTTTTTCTTTGGCTTCTTTTTGAAAACTTAAAAGAAACTCCCCAAAAGAGTAAGGTATAATTTTTCTGCCAATCGCAACAGGCAGATTTTTATTATCCTTAACTCTTAAGAGCTTGCTATTTTTACCCTCTTTAATCACCCGCCCCTTTTCTCCAAGCAAAAAAGTTTTTCCTCCTGTTTCCCAATTCATTATTGGAGTTGTCTCCTGAAGCACTATTTTGACTGTGTGAGGCAAACCTTTGAAAATCAAAACTTCTAAAACTAAAGGGTTTTTACTCAAGATCTGATCTTTAAGATTTTGACCCTGCCAAAGAAAGATATTTTTGCCTAAAGCTTCTGATTTGGCTATCTCTTCTATTTCCTTTTTTTCCACACCCGCGGTATGCCCTATCTCTATCTCCTTAATAACAAAAACAGGTGAAAGCAGAAAAAGATAGAACAAGGCGGAAATAATAGCTACAAAAAAAATAACCAAAAATATCTTTTTCCAAGGTATTTCTGTTTTTTTTGAAGACCTGTAACCGGGAATAACTTTAGGCATGCGCTGAATGCTCATCTAAAAAATTAATTAACCAACCTTGTTAGCAAACTTTTTACTTTTCTTCTTTAAGTTCAGCTACCTCTATCTCCTCTTCCAGCATTATAGCAAATTTTTTCCTCACCGCCTCTTTGGCTCGCTCTGCTAATAACAAGTAGTCTTTGCTTTTGCCACCACCCAAATTCACAAAAAAATTAGCGTGAATTTCAGAAATCTGGATTCTGCCTAAACGTTGACCTTTGAGGCCAGCGCTATCAAGCAGAAATCCAGCTGAAATCCGCCCCTCTCTTTTGGGACCTTTAAAACCAGCCGGAGCTAAAGGATTTTTAAAAACACAACCCAAAGAAGGCAACCGAGGTTGGCTTTTCTGTCTGATAAGAAAATGAGACTGAATCATTCGCTTAACCTCAACCATTTGCTTAGGCTCAATCTTTAGCCTGACATTTAAAACCACAGGATAAGAAAGAAAACCGCTTCTTTTCCCTGCTCCCTTAAGCGCAGAAGAACGATAATTAAGAGCTAATTTTTCTTGCGACCAATAAGACTCATTCCCCTTTTTGTCCAAAACATTTATCCCTAAAAGCACATCTTTAATCTCTTTAGAAAAGGCACCAGCGTTATTTACCACTGCCCCAGCCAAAGTGCCTGGTATAGTAGCCAAAAACTCCAAACCGCCCTTATTACGCTGGGCTAACTCTTTAACTAATGACAAAAGAGTGATACCTGAAGGAGCCAAAACTTCATTCTCACTTACCCTTACAGCCTCTTCAGAAGATAAACGATTGTAACGGTTAACTATTACCAAACCAGAAAATCCTTCATCTAAAAAAAGAATATTGCTGGCACTACCAACTACTACATGAGGCAGATTTAAAGAACGGGCTATTTTAACCGCTTTTATCAACTGCTTTTTATTAAACGCCTTAAAAAGATAACGCGCTCTTCCTCCTAAACGAACAAAACTCAATTTTTTCAAAGGGAAACCACGCTCAATTGGGCCTAACTTTTGCTTAAGAATAGCTTCAGTTTCGTCTTTGGCGGAAAAGAAAATCATAATCCCAATACCTCCTTTACTTTAGCTTGGATTTTGGCAAAATTCCCCCCGTAAGGCAAAAGCACATAAGCCCCATTACGATAACTGCTGTACAACAATCCATCCTTGCGGTTATCAATCACATAATTATTTTTTAGAGAAAAATTAGGTATTTCTTTAAGAAAAGATATGGTCTGATTATAAGAAATATCAGTTCTCAAATGGGAAGAAAGAATTTTAATAATATGGTAAAGCCTGAAGGGGTTAAGATAAACCTTATCTTTTAAAAACTTATCTTTGAGTGCCAAAATAACCTGCTGCTGTCTGCGGGAGCGGTCAAAATCAGAATCAGTATACCGAGAACGAACATATCTCAAAACCGTTTCCCCATCCAGATGGTGCCAGCCGGCAGTTAGATAAAGATCGACTACAGAATCATTAAAGTTTTTCTCCACTTCAATATCTAAACCCCCTAAAGCATCAATTAATTCCCTAAATCCATAAAAATCCATCTTTACATAGTAATTAATAGGAATACCCAAGACAGAAGAAACCAACTCTTTTGCATAATCTCCCCCGCCACCATAATACCTGTCTCCACACCAAAACATGGTATTAATTTTATGAAAACCGCATTTCCCCACCTTTAAATAAAGATCTCTGGGCAAAGAAATCAAATAAGCTTCTCCAGAATCCTTAAGAATCAATACCTGAATGCTATCTACTAAAGCGCCGCCGGGGTGGCCAGCCCCGCCTGACCCTAAAAGCAAAAAAGAGGTATAACCGGAAAAATCAACACTTGAAGGTATATAAGCGCTTTGGCTTTTATCCTCTTCAGTTTCATAAGAGGCAATGGAACTAACTTTGGGTTGGAAAATATTATTTTTAGCCTGAGCAAGAAAAAAATAACCATAAGCTAAAAAACCAGTAAAGAGCAAGACTACTGCCAAGGCCACAATCTCCCACCAAAAAAGCCTAAAGTTGCTCTTTTTGTTTTTGGAAAGATCAAAATTAGGCATCTTTTTTGTCCTTTAATAAAGCGAGAATCTCCTGGGCTATTCTTTCTGCTGAATGAGGATAAAAAAGCTGGAAAAGATTATTGCCCATTTTCTCCCTTTCTTCAGGATGGGCGATAAGATAACTTACTGTTTGCCAGAATTTTTTTGGATCAAATCGGGACTCAACAAACATCTTTGCCCCTCCCAATGAAGTAGCAAATTTAGCATTAAAGTACTGGTGATTCTGGGCTGCATAAGGATAAGGAATAAAAAGCACTGCCTTTTTCAAAAAAGCCAGCTCAAATAAAGTATTAGCCCCTGCCCGAGAAATTACCAAATCAGCAGCCGCCAAAAACAAAGGCATTTTATAGGAAAAAGCAAAGATGTGATATTTTTTTTGCAAAACTTGAGGAAGTCTGGCTTTGACTTCTTTTGTTTTAATAATCCCCTGTTTACCAGTCAAATGAACCACCTGTACTTTTTTCAAAAGATAATCTATATTTTGCCAAACTAGCTCATTTAAAAACATTGCTCCTAAACTGCCGCCAGTAATAACTAATATCGGTTTGCCATTATCAAGATTAAGCTTACTTAAAATACTTTTGCGATTTTTAATTTTAAAAAAATCTGAACGAATAGGAATGCCAGCATGGAATAACTTAGGACGAAGACGCTTGGGGTACAAGGAACAAGGAAAAGCCACAGCCATTTTTTTCATAAAACGCAATAGATAGGCATTAGTTTTCCCCATAATGCTGTCCGACTCATGACCAATAATAGGGATTTTCAGGCTGTAGGCAGCTAAAACCATAGGAAAACTCACAAACCCTCCTTTGGCAAAAAGAACTTTAACATCCTCTTTTCTCAATAACGCTCTTGCTTGACAAATCCCACACCCAATTTTTAAAGGGGTAAATAGATTAGAAAAACTAAAAAAACGGTGCCATTTTCCTGAAGTAATAGAGAAAAATTCAAACCCGGCTTTTTTAGCCAACTCCTCTTCTAAAGAATTTTTAAGACCAAAATAAACAATCCTTGCTTTTGGCTCTTTTGCTTTTAGGGCTTTGCCCACTTCAATTGTAGGCCAAATATGCCCAGCCGTTCCTCCCCCAGTTAAACCAATTGTAATCTTAGCCATAAAAAATTACCCTAAGTTATTATTTCTTTACGCTGACGAGATATATTTAACAAAATACCTACAGCAGCAAGAGAAAGCACTAAAGAACTGCCTCCATAACTAATAAAAGGCAAAGGCACACCTGTTAAAGGCAAAACCCCTATCATCCCGCCTAAATTAATTAAAGCCTGAAGAGTAAACCAGCTGACAATACCCAAAGAAAGAAAACGGCCAAAATCATCTGGAGCTTTTTTAGCCACAATCCAACCCCGCCAAATCAAAAAAGCAAAAAACAGAATAACAAAACAGCTTCTTAAAAAACCTAACTCCTCAGCAATAACAGCAAAAATTGAATCTGTATGAGCTTCAGGAAGATAAAAATACTTTTGTCGTGATTGGCCAAATCCTAAACCCCACAAACCTCCTGAACCCACAGCAATAGATATGTTGCGGGCATGATACCCAATACCTAAAGGATCATTTTCCGGATTTATAAAAGCTAAAAGACGATGCATTCTATAAGGGGAAGAAACGCTTAAAACCACCACTGCCAAAACACCAACTAAAAGAACTAAGGCAAAATGGCTCCACCTTGCTCCAGCCACAAAAAAAAGAATCAAGCCAATACCCAAAAATATGGTAGCTGTTCCCAAATCCGGCTCAAGAAGAATTAAAAAACCAATAAGCCCCACTATTAACCAATAAGGTAAAACCCCTTTAGTAAAACTCTCCATTCTTTCTTTATGGGAAGAAAGCCAGGAAGCTAAATAAATCACAAAAAATACCTTTGCTAATTCTGAAGCCTGGAAATTAATTGGGCCAAAATAAAGCCATCTTTTGGCACCACCAATAGTAGGAGCAAAAGGCAAAGGCAAAACTACAAGAACCAGCAAAAGAAGAGTTAAAAGCAAAAACCAAACTGAATATTTTTTCCAAAAATGATAATCAATACGCTGAATAACAAACCAAAAAACCAAACCTACGCCCAAAGCAATAGCTTGGCGCACAAGATAATGGTAAGGATTGCCAAACCTTTCTAAAGAAATCACTACTGAGGCAGAATAAACAAAAACCAAACCTACAACTACCAAAAGAAAAACCACTATACTCAACCAAGGATCTGCCTTTTTAAACCTTGCCATATTTAAATTTAGCTATCTGTTCTTTAACTAATTTTTTGAACTTTCTGCCTCTCTCCCGATAGTCTTTAAACTCACCAAAACTCTCGCAAGCAGGCGAAAGAAGCACTACTTCCCCACCATCAAGAAGAGAAAAAACTTTTCTTAATGCTTCCTCTAAAGAGGAGCATTTTTTTACTAAAACTTTACTATTGCCCATTTCTAACCAAAGTTTAGCTATCTGCTCTTTAGCTTCACCGATTAAAAACAAAGCCTTAACTTCTCTGGCTACTACTTTTAACCAATCAGCAAAATCATTAGGATTTGGTTTGGACTTGCCGCCAGCAATAACAATTTTTTTCCTGCCCGGAAAGGCCTCAATTGCCGCCGCCGCTGCCTCCGGATTTGTAGCTTGGGAATCGTTATAAAACTCTACTCCACGCCACTTAGCTATTAGCTCTAAACGATGTTTTAATCCTTTAAAACTCTGCAAACCTTTTCTTATCTTTTCTATTGGCGCCCCTACTCTTTTAGCCACCAAACTGGCAGCTAAAGCATTTAAAACATTGTGTCTGCCCGGTATAAGAAGCTCTTCCTTTCTAATAATCTCTTCTTTTTTGCCAAAATAAAAATACAATGTCTCTTTATCTAAAAAAGCACCTTTTTTCTTAACCGGTTTTAGACCAAACCAATAAACATCAGCTGGTGTAGCAGAAGCAAAACTGCGTAAATAGTGATTTTCATAATTAAGCACAGCCAAGGAAAAAGGCTTCTGATAACGCACTAGGTTCTTTTTAACTTCAACATATTCAGAAAAAGAAGCATGGTCATCAAGATGGGTCGGCGAAACAGTAGTCAAAACAGCGATATCAGGTGAATGTTTCAAACCAATAAGTTGGCGATTAGAAATCTCCAAAATAAGTATGTCTTTTTTGTTGGCTTCTTCAATCTTATCTAAAACCGGTGGATTATTTCTGTCATTTCCTGAAAGCCAAACTTTTCTTTGCGGCAGATTTTTTAAAAGATGGTATATAAGAGCTGAGGTTGTTGATTTGCCCGAACTGCCGCTAATGCCAATAATTAAACCCTTAAAAAGAAGAAAATAAAGCTCTGTAAGCTGCATAAATTTAACCTTGCCTTCTACTCTATGCAGAGATTCGTTTTGGGGGTATCTAAACCAAGATTGGGGAACAAAAACAATATCAGCTTTATTGACACCCTCAAGATATCTTTTTCGCAAACGCAACCCCTCTTTCTCTGCTAAAATCTCCTGCCAAATATCTTTTTTCTCTTTGGTTGTTAAATAATCATGAAAAGAAAAAAAGTTTTCTTTTAAAGCTGTTAAATTAGGGGAAAAATCATGCAAGATAGCCCTGATTTGGTGTTTTTTCAACCACCTGAAAATCGCCAACCCCTCCATCCCGGAAATACCAACTATATGGATTTTTTTGTTTTTGAGAAAATCAAGAGACATTCTAAAAAAAAGATACCACAAATAAGCCTAAAAACAAAGGTTATTTGTTTACTCTATAGTGCCTGTAATTCTCCACTCTGAAGGATGAAAAGTACCTGCTGCTGTATGACAAGGGCACCAATTCCCCATGTCTTCTATGGAATGATAACATATTTTATAATATGCTCCAACTACCCAACCATAAGAACCATAAGAGTTGATACTATTATAGCAAAAAAAACTTTTAAAGCCTAAATCTTTAAAAAGAGACAAGCCTCTTATGCTAAAATTAAAAATACCTTTATAATAATAAGGAGGCGGTGCCTCTGGGTCTACATTTTGATCAGGATTAGAAATAACAGGAGAAGACTCAAGACTAATTTCGGTAAAGGAACCTTGACCATTCTTGGCAGCATTATAATCACTATAAAGTGGGATACTAGATTGAACCTTAACTAAATCCCATGTCTCCCGGATAGTTTTACCCCCCATAGTCCCTCGAATTTGCCACTGGGCAGGCCCAATTGAGATTTTGCCTCTTCCCCAATCTTGCACATCAAGCCACTGGCTCACTTTATAGGTCAAATCATAACTGCTTGCTCCTGCTACTGTTGGCAGCAAAGGCGAACCAATAGTTAAGCCTCCGATCTTAACAGGAGGCAAAAAAAGCAAAAACAAACCTAAAGCCAAAAAGACAATTCCTCCTGCTAATAACTTCCACTCTTTTTGAAATATGTTTTTGATTTTCATACCCAAATTTCGTATTTATAATATCAAATTTTTAAATGCCAAAAAAGTGGATAAAAAATTATTGGGCCACAGGAGGCAAACCACTAGATTCAAAACTATAATCGCAGATATTTTCCTGCAAACAACGTAGTATTGCCTGATAACGGGCGTAAAGGGGATGGGTGACAGGGATATCTTTAAGGATTCTTTTAATTTTATAAACCTGCATCACTTTACTCTTCTGCACCCAAGGAGTATATAGAAAGACTACAGCTAAAAAAAACAACAAACTAACAACAAAAAAAGCAACTATGCCAAAACAATATTTTTTCTTATTTTTTCTCCTTTTTGTCTGACCAGACTTGATTATTGCCATCTTTACCCTCTCCCAATTAAAGCAAACAAAAGGCCAACTACCGCTGTCACTATGCCTATAACCCAAAACCTCATTGTCACCTTAACTTCAGCCCAACCTTTAGCCTCAAAGTGATGATGAATCGGAGCGGCAACAAAAATTTTACGTTTAAACACCTTTTTGGAAAAAATCTGCAAAGCTGAAGAACAAAGCTCAACCAAAAACACAAAAGCAATTATAGGCAATATCACTACTGTGTCTGTAAGCATAGCCATAACTCCCAAAGTGGCTCCCAAAGATAAAGAGCCTGTATCTCCCATAAAAAATCTGGCTGGATAGATATTAAACCACAAAAAAGCCAGAAGCGCCCCTACTAAAGAAGCATTAAAATAAGCCAAACCAAACTGACCCTTTAGTAAACAAACAACTACATAAGCCCCAAAAACAAAAGCAGAAAGCCCAGCCGCTAACCCGTCTAAACCGTCAGTGATATTAACCGCATTAGCAGCAGAAACTACTACAAAGATAAAGAGAGGAACATACCAAAAACCAAGTTCCACATCCCCTACCCGCGGAATATGAAGGGTATGGAAACCTAATTTATAAAAAAACCACCATGCCCCTAAAGCGGCAATCAAAAAAAGCCAGATTAACTTTGTCCGGGCTCTAATACCTTTTATTTTGCCTATCCCTCTAATATTGGCCCAATCGTCTACAGCCCCTAAAATCCCTACCCCTACCAAAACCGCTAAAGGCAGGTATGTCTGCGAACGACTAAAGTTAAAAAGCAAAGTAATAATAGCTACAGTTCCCCAAATTAATACTCCAGCCATAGTTGGGGTATTCCGTTTCAAAGCATGAAGCTTAGCCACAATCGTTGATTTTTCTCCAGTAGCAGTGTTCTCTCTAATCTGCTTCCAGAATCGGTAACGGTACAAAAGATAAGATACCAAAGGAGTTAAAATAACAGCCAAAATAAAACTGCCTATAGTAAACCAGCCTGATTTAAATAAGCTCTGCAGATTTAAACTAAAGACCTCTTCCATTTTTCTAAATTTTAGTTTTTAATTTTCCTTTTTTCTATCCTTGCCACTCTTTTTCCTGCCTTACCAACACCTCTTTTGGATTATACTTCTCTGACAAAATCTTAGCAACCGCCTTCTCCAACCTAATGCTCTGCGAGGCTTTAAAGAGAATTAAATCATTGGGCTTAATAACACTCTCTAAATTCTTTAACAGATCCTCCACCCTCCGGTAGTAAAAACAAGGCAAACCATCTTGAGCTGCTTTTTTAAAAGCAGGCTTAATCTCTGGCCCTACAAAAATCACTAAATCAGCAAAAAGAATATGCGGCACTAAACGCAAATGCTCTTTATGTGAAAGACTGCCGAGTTCCTTCATATCCCCCAAAACCAACACCTTTCTTCCCTGCCACTTAATCTCTTTAATAAAATCTAATGCTGTTTGCACTGAGAGCGGATTAGCGTTGTAGCTTTCATCAACAATAAGAGTCTGTTTTTTGCCAGCTAAAATTCTTCCTCTGCCGGGCAAAGGTTTAAAATAAGCAAGATTTCGCAATATCTCAGAAGGCTCCAGCCCTAAAATTACACCTACAGAAAAAGCAGCTAAAGCAGTATAAACAAAGTGCTTACCAGCCGCTTCAATCTCTAAAGAATAAGACCGCCCTTTGTATTGAATCTTAAAACTCAGCTTTTCGTTTCTGATATTTATGTCAAAAGCCCAGACATCAGCCTTTTTATCCAAACCATAATAAAGAACCTGGCAAGGCGACCTTAAACCCAATTCCCTAAGGACCTCGTCGTCGTAATTCAAAACCGCCCACTCTTTTGATCGCAAAACTTTTATCAAAGTGCTCTTTTCTTCAATCAGCTTATCCATATCTTCAAAAGCTTGAAAGTGAGCCGCTCCAATGCGGGTAAGTACGGCAATATCAGGTTTAGCAATACTTACTAAATACTTTAAATCTCCGGGTTTATCAGACCCCATCTCCAAAACCAAAACTTGGGGATATTGGCGCTTAAAAAAACCAAAAAAGGCTTTAATAAACAGCCACTTCCAAAGAAAAATATTCTTTGCCGGGCTTTTAAAACCTAAAATTGCCAGAGGAACCCCTATTTCATTGTTATAACTTTTAGCCGAAGCCCTTACCCTAAAACCGCTATTTAAAGCCAAACGAATCGCTTCTTTGGTAGAGGTTTTGCCCACACTACCGCTAACTGCCACAATTTTAGGCTTAAATTTGCGCAGATACAGGCGGGCAAAAACTTTAAGCCAAAATTGAATTACTTTTTTCATTGTTTAAGTTTAACCACCCCCTGTTTCCTTTTCTTTTGGTACCTGATAATAATTTATCAAAAATTGGGCCATACGGCGAAAGGTAGGAGCTGCTGAAAGCGACCCCCAACGGCTTTTAATAGGATAATCTAACTTAACCAAAATAACAAACTGGGGGTCATCAGCCGGAAAAAAACCGGCAAATGACTGGATAGTTTTATCAGGATAGTACCCTCCCTGGGGTGAAGGAACTTGTGCTGTCCCTGTTTTTCCAGCAATTTTATAGCCATCAATTTTGGCTAAAACCCCATAACCTTCCTCCACTACTCCTACTAACATATCTTTTAACTTTTCTGCACTCTGCTCAGAAATAACTCTGCCAATTTCTTGGGGACGAATAACCTCCTCTTCGCCTTGGGAATTAACTTTTCTCCCTACTACATAAGGCCTCATTAACAAACCTTTGTTGGCAATAGCAGAAAAAACTGATGTTGCCTGCAGGGGGCTAACAGCTACACCCTGCCCAAAAGCCATTGTTGCCCCCTCAATTTCTTTTAGATGTTTTGGATCTGGCAACTGGGCAAATACTTCGTTAGGCAAATCTACACCTAAAGGCAAAGCTAAATGAAAGCGTTCAGTTAAAAACCGAAAAAACTTATCTTTGCCCAATAGCTGTTCTACTTTAACAATCCCCACATTGTCTGAGAGCTCTAAAACTTGGGTCATAGTAATCTCGCCATGAGCTTTTCTGTCTGAGGTCCAAATTTTATGCCCTTGAACTTCGGTATAGGCACCTAAATTCATTTTTGTGTAAGGCTCAACTAAACCTTCTTCTAAAGCGGCAGCCATAGGGATAACTTTAAATATTGAACCCGGCTCAAATAATTTGGAAACCATTGGATTATAAAAAACTTCAATACCTTTTTCTTTAGCTTCTTCAGCATAGTTCTCAGGATTAAATCCTGTACTGGCTGCTAAAGCAATGACTGCTCCTGTTTTTGGGTTAAGAATAATCATCTGTCCTGACTCTGCCCCGTAGGTCTCAACCGCCTCTTTTATAATTTCCTCAGCTTTGTGTTGTACCGGCAACTCAATAGTTAAATATAAATCCTTGCCATCTTGTGGAGGTGTCTCCTGGCTAATACTGATATAACGACCATAGACGTCTCTTTCTGCTAAAAACCGTCCTGAATCCCCCTCTAGCTCCTCATTGTAGTACTGCTCTAAGCCATAATTCCCTTTACCTTCAACATCCACATAACCCAAAACATAAGAAAGAGAGCTGCCATGGGGGTAAAAACGCACATCTTCAGGCAAAAGATAAACACCCTCAATATGACTTTGAATAATTTTCTTTGCCTCCTGATAGCTCAACCTTCTCTTTAAAGGAGGAATATAGGGCTTGTTGTTATTTATAGCCTCAAAAACATCTTGAAAATTAAGGCCGCTGCACTCTGCTATTTTTTTAGCTGCTTCTTCCTTATCTTTTATCTGACGAGGAACAGCATTAAGGGAAAAAAGCTTCTGGTTTCCAGCCAAAAGAAAAGGCTCTTTTTGGTAAATTGAAGAAGCAAATATCCTGCCTCTATGGGCAGGGATCTCTTTGGCTAAAAAATGTTGAGACTTAGCCAGAGCTAAATAATAACTGTGTTTTATAACCTGGCGGTTGAAAAGAAAAACCAAAAGGGCAAAGTAAGCAAGCAGAAGAAAAAATAAAACTATTTTGAGACGCTGAAAATATACTCTCTCTTCATTAGCCATAGTCTTAATCCTTCACTACTGCGTCCACCTGCTCCACCTCTACCATACTCTGCTCCTTGGCTTTAGCTTCTACTTCATTTAAATTCTTCAATCTCTCTGCTTCATAACGCAACTGGTCATTTTCAGCCATTATATCTTCCTTTTGCTCCTCCAGCTCCTTAACCATATAAGTTCGGGTAGCCAAAGAGTTAGACTGAAAAATATAAAAAATAGAAAGCAAAGCAAACACTAAAATAGCAACAAATTTTACTGAAGCTGAACCCAACTTAAGCTCACTAGAAACAGTTCTTTTTAAAACACTCTGGTTTGGATTTCGATTAGTCCAGATAATTGCCATAGCTTTTCCCTTTTAGTTTAATGTTGGGTTCCCTCCTTTAAAACCCAACTAAATCTCTAAATCTTTTAATTTCTCTACCAAACTGGCAGATTCTTTTTCTGTTTTTTCTCTAAACTTCTCCCACTCTTTCTCATCCCATATCTCTAAATGGTCGTACAAACCAACTATCACCGCTTTTTTACGCAAAGAAGCATAACGACGCAAAAAATCAGGCAAAGTAATCCTTCCCTGCTTATCTAATTCCAAATGCATAGCTCCGGAAAGCATCAAGCGGCTAAAAGCTCTAGCCTCTTTTTGAGATAATGGCAAACGCGCTAATTTTTCAGCCATTTTTCCCCACACCTCTAAAGGATAAACACTCAGACAATCATCTACTCCTCTGGTAACTACACATCCTTCAGCCATCTTATTCCTAAACTTAGCCGGTATAGCCACCCGTCCTTTTTGATCCAAGTTGTGTCTAAATTCTCCAATCAACATCTCTTTTTTCACATTTTAACACCACTTTTCCCCACTTTTTTCCACAATCCTCCACTAATTAAATAGTTTACACCACTTAAAAACCTTTGCAACCCACTCTTTGTGGATAACAAAAAAGCCCTGCTTAAAAGCAGGGCTTTTGGCTTTAAACAATCTCCCCTACTCCTCCCTAATTAGAGCAACAATATAAACAATGGAAACAATCAAAATTACAGAGATAATTAAAAGTAAAAGCAAGTGCGTCCCGGTGCTGATAAGATTTCTGCCTCCCAATATACCACTTTCTGTCCCTGAGCTTTGGTCACCCGGCTGAGGAACTTGAATAACGCCTCCTCCTCCACTGCCTCCTGATGCCAGTTCTACTGATTCTAAGCTACCAAACAAATCCGGGGAATCCCCCTGAAAAAACACCCTTAACTGCACCTTTTCAGTTCCTGCTGCTATATCAAAACTATTAACGCCTGCTCCCAAAGTAGACCAATCAGTAAACTCATCACCTACTAGCGAACGGGCCTGTATTATTACTCTGCCCTGCTCCTCTTCGGAGTTCTCCCGTTTTAAACTCAACTTATAGCTGCGTGATTGAGATGGAACTTCAAGTTCAGTCCAAAGCAAACCGCGATAGTCTTTTATGCCATAAAAAACATAATCACCTGAATAAAAGCGATTTTCATTAATAACATT
>JAGGWG010000021.1 GCA_021157605.1 bacterium
ATCCAGCTTTCTAGTGGGAAATATATCTTAAAGTTTAAAAAACCCGGCTACAAGGCAAATGATATGCCCCTTACCATTCATTCTTTAGCTACCCTAGGAGAAGTAAAGGTGAGGATGGAGAAGGTGGAAGGGTAAGAGAAGCAAAAAGCTTCTCCATCTTGGAGAAGCTTTAAGCGTTGAGTTGTTTCATGGTTTCCAGAGGTAAGATTGATTCCGGCTTCGCCACAATACCCAATTATTATTTCCAAAGCAGTATACGCCATAGGGAAGTTTCATATTATCAAGTATCAAGGTTTCCCCATTGCGCCATAAGATAAGTGGGGTTTGTGTTGCAGAGCCGGTCCATATAGAATTGTACCAAAGCACCCAGCCGTTTTGGTTGAGACAGGGATTGTATCCTGAACCTAGGGTAGTTACTTTCCCATTTTTATACATATAGATTGTACCTTTTTCTGTTCCGAAAATATCGCCTATAGGCCACTCTTTGTGCCATACAACTGTGCCCATCTCATTTATAATAGGATCTGATTCTTCAGATGCTTGGTCGCTGATCTTCATAATTTTGCCTTCATTATAGAGCATTACTGTGTATTGGGCCGGGGTGTTTTGGTTTGGTTTAGTTATTTCTTTGCGTATCCAAACTACCTGTCCCTTGCTGTTTGCTGAATAATTGTGGTTGATAGAAAAGTTTGAAGTGATATGGTGCCATGCCTCAGTGTTTGGCGTCCAATATACAATCTGTGAAGTCAATTTTTTCCCTGGGTAGGGTTTGCCTATAAGAAGGGTGTTTTCTGAAGATTCAGGTGCGGGCCAATTGCGTTCTTGAAAATCGATCCAATAGATTCTCGTGTTTTGCGAGTTTGTTCCTATCGCTAATGTCGGGGCAGCACCTGGACCGCTATTTTCGTATTCCCATACACCTCCTGTGGGGGAAACGATAGTGATAGAACAGAATACAGCGAGAGGGGTAGAAGAGTGGACTATAGAAATCCATCCCGAGTCAGAAAGGGAAAATGATACAATATCGGGGGTGACCGAAAAGACTCTAAACTTTTTTAGTTCTCTTCTGTTCCACACAAAAATATCTTTGTCTATGACTAGAGCTATTTCTCCTTTGCTGTTAAAATCAACAGCTTTCACATACTGGTTGAGTGTGAGTCTTTGGGGTTGTCCTTCTTTCCAGAGCCAGAGGTCCCTAAGATCTACCCCCATTTCAGGGTGGGAGTAGACAGAGTAGACTATTTCTCCTTGTTGGGTGATCCCATAAATCCGAGAAAAGGAGGGGATATTTATTTCTGTTTTTTCTGCTTCTGAGATTCCGACACAGATGAACACCAAAAAGAGAATGCGGCGCACCATTTTTTATACCTCCTTTGTTAAGGTTCTTTTTAATAATTAGTATGTTTATTAAATCTTCAGAAGTCAATTTTTGAAAATATAAAGAAGGACTAAAAATAAAATACTAAAAGGCCCCTCTATTTTAGAGAGGCCTAAAGAAATCAAATTATTTACGGCTTCCAAATGTAAATTTCGGAGTTATCAATACCATTATCCCAGACAATTATGTTTTGGTCATTAATAAAGTATGAATCGGGTTGGCAGTTGTCAATAACTTTTTTCATTGTTTCGTGCCAGATATAGATTTTTCCGGGGGTGCCGCCATAGTAATCTGTCCATACTACCCAGCCATTATTGTTGATAACTGGGTTGCGGCCAGCACCAAGAGGGAGAATTTCCCCTTCCCGATAAAGATAAACTACTCCTTCAGCGGGGTTGTGCCAGACAATTTCTCCGCGGTTGTTTATTTTTGGTTGGGACCAGCCTGTCGCCTGATCGTTGATTTCTCTTTTTCTTCTCCCGTTCCCGTCCCAAAGCATAATTCGGGCATTGGCAATTTTGAGATTATAAGGAGAGTAAGGGCCTTCTATCTCTGTCCACACTATCCAGCCGTTGTCATTAATGTCAGGGTGGAGATTGGTTGAGTGGTTTTGGGTGATAAATCTCCAACCTTGCTCCTCAAGATCGAGGGTGATGATTTGGGGATAGATCTCAGGTAAGGCTTTAGTTAGAAATAACTGGATTTCAGATGTTTTTTGAGGAGGTTGGTTTGGGTTAGTAGAAAAAGATGTCCAGACAATGGTGTCGCTTTTTAGAGCAAATCTGTCTTCTCCAGGCTGTTGGTTAACAAAGAAGTATTGTGTCCCCCGAGGAGAGATAAGACCCATGGTTGAGGTACGCTCTAGAATATTTTCGTCAATCTGCATTGTTTGTGAATATAAAAGATAGACTATCCATCCCGAAGCGCTTATCGACATATGGGAGACAGGTCCATTTATTGTGATAATAGGTTTCATTTCTGAAGAATCTCGAGAAAATTCTTTAATTATGGTAGAGTTTCCTTCTATTCTTTCACACCAAAGAATCCGTGGTCTGAAGGGATCAATTTTCCCTAAAAAGATGTGGTCAGATATATGGATTGTTTCTTTATCCAAACCACAGTACAAAACCAGGGCTTTGCTCTCGCCTAAATCTTGAATAACAAGAACCTGTTCCTTATTAATATCTTGGAGCGACATCCCTGTTCCGTAGATAACAGGAAGTTTGGCGAACGAGCCCAGCAAAACAGCAGTCAAAATATAAGACATTTTCCTTCCTCCTTTTTAAGGAACTCAGATCTGTTTTTAAAATGGTTTATTTTTTGCCAAAAGTCAATTATTGCCTTTTTGTGGGTGAGAACAAAGAATTTTTAAAGGGTTGACAGATAGAAAATAAGGCGTTAATATTATTTTTGCTTGCTTTTTAATCAGGCAAGTGTTAGAGTTATCTTAAATTGGCTTCTGTATTTATTTTTGTTCAAAAACTAAGTTTAAGATTATGGCAGAGAAAAAATTCGAACGGAAAAAGCCCCACATCAATGTGGGAACTATTGGTCACGTTGACCATGGTAAAACCACTCTTACAGCAGCTATTTTGAAAACTTGTAAGGCTCAAGGGTGGTATGCTGAAGAGAGAAGCGTGGATCAAATTGACAATGCTCCTGAGGAAAAAGAAAGAGGAGTGACCATTAATTTGGCTCACGTTGAGTATGAAACTGAAAAATATCACGTTGCCCATATTGATGCTCCGGGTCACGCTGATTACGTTAAAAATATGATTACTGGGGCAGCCCAGATGGATGTAGCTATTTTGGTTGTTTCTGCTCCTGACGGTCCTATGCCTCAGACTAGAGAACACATTCTTTTAGCCAAACAGGTTGGGGTAAAGAATATGATTGTTTTTCTTAACAAGATTGACCAAGTGGATGATGAAGAGTTAGTGGGTTTAGTTGAAGAGGAAGTCAAAGATCTTTTGAAAAAATATGAGTATGATCCAGCCAAAATCCCCTTTGTTAGAGGCAGTGCTCTAAAAGCTTTAGAAGCTGATGGCAAAGGAGACGATGCCAAGCCTATTATTGAGCTTTTGGGCAAAATTGATGAAACCCCTGAACCCAAACGCGATGCTGATAAGCCATTCTTGATGCCTGTTGAGGATGTTTTCTCTATTTCTGGACGAGGTACTGTTGCTACCGGAAGAGTTGAAAGAGGTAAACTCACCCTTAATGAAGAGGTGGAGTTGGTTGGTTTAGGGGAAACCAAGAAGACAGTTATTACTGGAATTGAAATGTTCCGCAAGAGTATGGACGAATGTCAAGCTGGTGATAATGTAGGTTTACTACTTAGGGGCGTAGAAAAAGATGAGATAGAAAGAGGTCAGGTTATCGCCAAACCGGGTTCAATTACACCTCACACTGAGTTTGAAGCTGAAATCTATATTTTGACCAAGGAGGAAGGTGGACGCCATACTCCATTTATGCAAGGGTATAAACCTCAATTTTATATCCGCACTGCTGATGTTACTGGCGAAATTGAGCTACCTAAAGATGTCGAAATGGTGATGCCCGGAGATACAATAAAGGTGAATGTTAAATTGCAGAAACCCGTAGCTTTAGAAGAGAAGATGCGCTTTGCCTTACGGGAAGGTGGCAAGACTGTAGGCGCAGGTGTAGTAGTTAAGATCACCAAATAAGAAAGAGATGTGGAAAGTATAGAGAGCGCCCCATAAAGGGGCGCTCTTATAGAACCTTGCTAAGGATGTTTAATTAACAAGCAGAAATGCCCAAGAAAAGCCAACGAATCAGGATCAAGCTTAAAGCATACGATGCTCGTGTTTTAGACAAAACTGTTGAAACCATCATTAAAACAGCTGAGGAAACAGGCTCTATTGTTGTCGGTCCGATTCCTTTGCCTTGTGAGCGTCGCCTTTATACGGTTCAGCGTTCAAGCTTTATTAAAAAAGATTCCCGAGAGCAGTTTGAAATGAGAGTTCATAAACGCTTGATTGAGATTAAAAACCCCACAGCCAAGACACTGGATGCCCTTTCAGGTTTAGAGATTCCTTCAGGGGTAGAAATCGAAATTAAAATGTAAATTTAAATCAAGTTTAAAAATGGAGACAAATAACAAAAATTGGAGAGAGATTCCTTGAGGCGGAAAGTATGGTGATTGATTAGGCCGCCTCGAGGGCGGCTTTTTTCAATTATAAGGAAGATTTATGAAATTAGCAGTTGGAGTCAAAAAAGGGATGACGCAGATTTTGAAGGGGTCGATAGCGATCCCGGTTACGGTAGTGGAGATTTATCCTAATGTGATTGTAGGTATAAGAGAAAAAGATAAAGATGGCTACAGCGCTATTCAGCTTGCTTATGGTCGACCAAAGGATAAGAAAAAGGTTAAAAAAGCGATTTGGGGACAGGTTAAAAAGGTTCTTAAAGATAAAATTCAGGATAAAATTAGAGAGTTTAGAGTTGAAATAGCAGAGAAAATAAATCTTAAAGTAGGTGATACTCTAGGTGCAGACGTTTTTCAAAAAGGAGACAAAGTGGCAGTGCAAGGTTTTAGCAAAGGTGCTGGTTTTCAAGGGGTGATAAAGAGGCATGGTTTTCGTCGCGGTCCTGAAAGTCATGGCTCTGGTCATCATCGTAAGCCGGGAGCTATTGGTATGTGTTCTTTCCCTGCCAGAGTATTTAAAGGCAAAAAAATGCCCGGCAGAATGGGATCAAGAAAGGTAACTATTAAAAATTTAGAAGTAGTAGAGGTCGATAAAGAAAGAAATCTGTTATTTTTGAAAGGAGCAGTCCCGGGAGCCAAAGGCAATTTTATAGCCATTAAAGGAGAAATAAGAAAGTAAAATGCCAAAAAAGAAAGTTTTAATTCCTGTTTTAGATAAAAAAGGCAAAAAGATCAGCCAAGTAGATTTGCCTGACTTTTTGCTTAGTATTAATGTCAGTCCTATTTTGATTCAACAGGTACTTCAAGCCCAGCTTTCAAATCGCATCAAACCTGCTCACACTAAGGGCAGAGGTGAAGTTAGGGGTGGAGGCAGAAAGCCTTGGCGGCAGAAAGGGTTAGGTCGAGCCAGACACGGATCAATCCGTTCCCCTATTTGGAAAGGTGGTGGAGTAGTCTTTGGTCCATTAAAAACAGGCAAGAGACGCAAAAAAGTTAATAAAAAGATGCGCCAGAGGGCAATTTGGCAGGTTTTAAAGGACAAGATAACTGAGTCTTCGCTATTTTTGGTAGAAAAATTTGATGACACTCAAAAGACTAAAAAAGCCAAAGAAATTATTGAAAAAATGCCAGTAAAAGGTAAAACATTATTAGTTTTTGCGAACGCTGAAAAAGATTTAAGTCTTGGTTTTAGAAATTTAGCGCACACTAAAGTTATATTAGCTAACAATATAAACCTTTATGATCTGCTCAAGTATCCTTACGTGATTTTTACAAAAAAGGGTTGGGAGTTTATTCTTCAGTTATGGAGTAGCAAAAAAACTAAAAGTAAAAAATGAAAGCAGAGGATATTATTAAAAAACCTGTTTTAACTGAAAAAAGCCTGCAGTTGGCTGAAAAAGGATGGTTTACTTTTCTTGTAGATAAAAAAGCTTCAAAAGGCCAGATTAAGCAGGCAATTGAAAATCTCTTTAAGGTTGAAGTAGCAGAGGTGCGGGTTCTTAATGTTTCTGGCAAGCCAAAACGTTGGGGAAGGTTTTTTGGTCGCACCCAAAACAAAAGAAAAGCATTAGTAAAGCTTACCAAAGGCAAGATAGATATTTTTAAAGTGAAATAAATGTTTTTATGGCTAAAAAGAAAACAGCAGTAAAAAAGGTGAAAAAGCTGAAGCCCACATCTCCGGGTTTGCGTTTTGCTGAATATGAAGACAGGAGCGATCTTAACAAGGTTAAAACACCCAAAAAATTGCTCAAGCCGCGAGTAGAAAAAGCAGGGCGGAGTCGGGGCAAAATTTCTGTTAGGCACAGAGGCGGAGGAGTAAAAAGAATGTTGCGTGAAATAGATTTTAAAAGAACAAAGTTTTTGGGTCAGGAAGCAGAGGTGGTAGATATCCAGTATGATCCTAATCGCTCTGCTAATATTGCTTTAATAAAATATCCCCAAGGGATTCTTTCTTTTGTATTGGCTCCCGCAGGTCTTAAAAGAGGAGACAAGATAGTTTGTGATAAAAAGGCAGAGGTTAAAACAGGCAATAGAATGCAGTTAAAAAATATCCCTTTGGGCACCCAGGTTTACAATATTGAGATAAGACCTGAACAGGGAGGCAAGTTGGTTCGTTCTGCTGGTGCTGTTGCTATAATAGAGGCTAAAGAAGGTAAGTATGTGCAGTTGAGATTTCCTTCCAAAGAAAGACGCTTGATTTTGGCCTTTTGTTTCGCTACTATAGGTCAGGTTTCCAATCCTGCTCATAAATTGCTTAAAGTAGGTAAAGCCGGAAGAAAAAGACGCAAAGGCATTCGGCCTACAGTTAGAGGTTCAGCTATGCATCCGGCAGCTCATCCCCATGGTGGCGGTGAAGGTCGGGCTTCAGTTGGTTTGAAGTATCCAAAAACACCTTGGGGCAAACCAGCTTATGGAGTTAAAACTCGCAAGAAAAAGAAATATTCTGATGGCTTGATTATAGAGAGAAGGAAAAAATAATTAGCTTATGTCGCGATCACTAAAAAAAGGACCTTACGTTAATCAAAAACTGCTCAAAAAAATTAAAGCCCTAAAAAAGGGTGCTAAAACTGTAATCAAAACTTGGGATAGAAGCTGTATGATAACCCCTGAAATGGTAGGTTTTACTATTGGTGTTCATAATGGAAAAGAGCATATACCAGTATTTATCACTGAAGAGATGGTTGGTCATCGTTTAGGTGAATTTTCGCCTACGCGTAAATTTATTCGTCATGGAGGCAGGATGGCACGCGAACAAGAAAAAGCCAGCCAAGCTAAAGCCCAAGCTAAACTTAAGGAAGAATAAATATGGCTAAAGAAGAGAGAGTTGCTAAGGCAGAGTTGAAATTTTTGCGAGTTTCACCCAAAAAGGTGAGAACGGTTTTGCCTAAATTAAAAGATAAATCTGCTCAAGAGGCATTGCAGTATCTTAAGTTTATACCCAAAAAATTTAGCCGGGAATTGGCAAAATTAATTCAGTCAGCTATAAGCAATGCTGAGAATAAAGGGTTTGATAAGGAGAAGATGGTGATAAAAGAATTTGTTTGCAATAAAGGTCCAAGGTTAAAACGATTCCGTCCGGGACATCGGGGTATGGCTTTTCCTTATACCCGCAAGCTTTGTCACCTAAAAGTTGTTTTGGAAGAGGTAAAAGATAAAAAAACAGGAGATAAAAAGAGGAGAAAAACTAAAAGTAAAAAGTATGGCCAGAAAAGCTAATCCAGTGGCAGTAAGATTGGGGTTTAATCGAGATTGGGAATCTCATTGGTTTGTGTCCAAAAGTGCAGATTATGTTAAATATCTCCATCAGGATTTTAAAATCCGAAGTTTGATTTTTAAGGAATTGCGGCATGCTGGGGTAGCGAGCGTAGAGATTTTTAGAGACAGGGGGAATGTTTTGGTAGAGATTTATACTTCTCGCCCCGGTGTGGTGATTGGCCGCGGAGGCGAAGGAACTAAACGTTTGATTAAGGTTTTGCAAAAGGAGTTGGGAGGTCAAAGGGTAGATTTAGCTATTAAAGAGGTTGCCGAGCCATATACTTGGGCAAAGTTAGTAGCTGATCAGATAGCTTACCAGTTGGAGAAAAGAATCTCGCATCGGCGGGCAATGCATCAGGCTATAGAAGAAGTTATGAGAAGCAGAAGGGTGAAGGGAATAAAAATTAGAGTTTCTGGCAGACTTGGTGGTCAGGAGATAGCACGGAGTGAGTTGCTTTACGAAGGCAGTGTGCCTACAGCTACTATAAAAGCAGATATTGATTATGCTTTGGTTGAATCCCAGACAAAATACGGAAAAATAGGAGTTAAAGTCTGGATTAATAGAGGTGAGAAGCGTCGTTTTCGCGTTAAGGTGAGAAAACAAACTGAGTTTTAATTATGCTTTTGCCTAAAAAGATGAAGTATCGCAAGTACCAAAGAGGAAAGATTAAAAAAGTCGCTCAACGCGGCCATAATTTAGCTTTTGGTGATTTTGGCTTAAAGGCATTAACTGGGGGATGGGTGACAGCAAGGGAGATTGAAGCGGCCCGGCGGGCGATTACCCGTTATTTTAAGAGAGGTGGTCAGATTTGGATCCGTGTTTTTCCTGATAAACCTATTACTAAAAAACCTACTGAGGCGAGAATGGGTAAAGGTAAAGGAGATATAGATCATTTTGTAGCTGTAGTTGAGGCAGGAAGAATTTTGTTTGAAGTAGCTGGGATAGGCAAAAAAGCAGCTTTTGAAGGTTTGCGTTTAGCGCAAGGGAAAATTTCAGTAAAAACTAAAATTATTGAGAAAAATGAAGCGTAAAGAGCAATTAAAAAAATACCTAAAAATGAGTTTAGTTTCCCTTATCAAAGAAGAGGGCAAATTGAGGAAAAAGATTTTTGATACCAAAACCAAGTTAGTTTTGGGTAAGCTTAAAAATACTGCCCAGATAAGTATCTTGCGTAAAGAGTTGGCGAGACTAAAAACAATAATTAGGCAGAAAGCAGAAGAGGAAGTTAAGGAAAAAAAGAAAAAAGCAAAAAAGGCAACGAAATAAAAATTAAGCAATAAATATGGTTAATAAGAAGAAAGTGGCTGAAAAGAAAACAGAACAAAAAACAACCCAGATCAAAGGAACCCGCATCAGAGGGGTGGTTGTTAGTGATAAAATGGATAAGACGATTGTGGTTAAGGTGGATAGATTAGTGCGCCATCCTTTATACCAAAAAACATACCGGCGCTCCAAAAAGATAAAAGCTCATGATCCAGAGAACAAAGCCAAGATCGGTGATTTGGTAGAAATTGTGTCTTCTCGGCCGTTTAGTAAAGAAAAACATTTTTGTTTGTTGAAAATAATTAAAGAAAAACTAAGTTAAACATATGATTCAGCAGTATAGCCGACTTAAGGTAGCAGACAACACAGGAGCTTTAGAATTGCAGGTGATTTCAGTTTTAGGTTTTTCTAAAAAAAGATATGCGCAGATAGGGGATATTGTTTCAGCTTCAGTAAAAAAGACCACAACTCAAAGTCAAATTAAAAAAGGCAAAGTAGTTAAAGCTTTGATTGTTAGACAGAGTAAGGAGTGGCGGCGCAAGGACGGCAGTTATGTACGTTTTGATGATAACGCGGCTGTGATTTTAAATGATGAGCTTAAAGACATTAAAGGAACTCGTATTTTTGGGCCTATACCTAGAGAAATTCGCAACACCAAATACAAAAAAATAATTTCATTAGCAAAAGAGATAATTTAGGCTTATGAAAATCAAAAAAGGTGACAAAGTGGTAGTCTTAGCCGGCAAGGATAAAGGAAAAACTGGCAATGTTCAAAGGGTTATGCCCAAGAAAGAACAGGCAATTGTAGAGGGAGTTAACCTTTTAAAGAGACATACAAAGCCTTCGCAGAAACATCCTAAAGGTGGGGTTATTACTTTTCCAGCTCCCATTCATTTAAGCAATCTGATGGTTGTTTGCCCGAAATGTGATAAGCCTACACGAGTAAGCTACCGCTTTAAACAAGTAAAAGGAGAAAAAAGAAAGGAAAGAGTTTGCCGCCGCTGTGGTGCTTCTCTTGATTTGTCAATAGAAAAGAAGTAGAATAAACCCTGTTTTTATGGAAAAGAAAACATATTTAGAAAAAATGTATGAAAAAATTAAGCCAGAGTTGGTCCAGATTTTAAATATCAAAAATTCTTTCCGTCTGCCTCGTTTGCAAAAAGCAGTAGTTAATGTGGGTTTATCTGATAATCGTTTTGAGCCCCAGAAAGTAGAAGAGATAAAAAAGAATATAAATTTAATTTTAGGTCAGACTCCTGCGGAATCTAAAGCCAAAAAATCAATTGCCGGTTTTAAGGTGAGAGAGGGTCAGGTGGTTGGTTTTTTTGCCACTTTAAGAGGTAAAAAGATGTATGCTTTTTTGGATAAATTGTTTAACATAGTTTTGCCCCGGCAGAGAGATTTCCGTGGGGTAAGAGAGTCTTGTTTAGACAAAGAAGGAATACTGCATATAGGGTTAGAGGATTACACTCTTTTTCCTGATATATCACCAGAAGAGGTCAAAACTGCCAGTGGTTTGTCTGTTGATATAGTTACCACTGCTGCAAACAGAAAGGAAGCAAAAGTACTTTTTGAAAAGTTGGGTATTGTTTTTGAAAGTGAGGAAGCGCGGCGAATGCGCGAAGAAGCAGCACAGAAGGCTAAAGAAGAAGCAAAGATTAGGGCGGAGAAGATAAGAATTTACAAACAGCAAGCTAAAGAGGTAACTGCGGAAGAGGCCAAAGAAGAAAGTAAAACTGAAGAATAAATATGGCAAAAAAATCTTGGCGAGTTAAAGCAGAAAAAAAACCTAAGTATAAAACCAGAAAGGTTAATCGTTGCAAACTTTGTGGCCGTCGACATGGATATATGCGTGATTTTGGTTTGTGCCGAATCTGTTTTAGAGAAAAGGCTGGTCGGGGTGAGATCCCGGGCATAAAAAAAGCTAGTTGGTAAATAAAATTTTCTATGGATCCAATTGCTGATTTTTTGACTAAAATTAGAAACGCAATCTTAAGGCACAAACCTGAGGTGCAGGATAGTTATTCTAATATGAAGTTAGCTATTGCTAAAATTTTGAAAGACAAAGGTTATATTACAAAAGTGAGAAAGTTTTCCAAAGAAGGGAAAGATTTTATAAAGCTTACTTTAGCTTATGATGAGGAAGGCAGACCTTTTCTGCATAGCCTAAAGCGGCTTTCTAAGCCGGGACGCAGGCTTTATGTAGGTTGGCGGGAAATTCCTAAAGTTAAACCATTGGCAGGATATAAAAAAGAGTTGGGAATTGTTATTCTTTTTACTTCGCGCGGAGTAATGACAGGTGAGGAAGCGCGCAAACGCCATTTAGGCGGAGAGTTGGTAGCAGAAATTTATTAAAAATTATGTCTAAAATAGGTAGAAGACCAATTGATTTAACAGATCTGCAAGTCGAATTTAAAGACAGAGTTTTAGCTATTAAGGGTCCTAAAGGTGATCTTACTTTGGATGTTCCTGCTGAGATAGAAGTTGAAATAGATACAAAAGAGAATGAATTGAGAGTTATAAGAAAAAGTAATAGCCGGCAGGCTAAAGCTTTACACGGAACAATTAGGGCTTTAATAAACAATATGGTTAAAGGCGTTAAAGAGGGTTTTAAAAAAGAACTTGTATTTGAAGGAGTGGGATACAAAGCAGAGGTCAAGGGAGATAAACTTATTTTAGATGTTGGTTATTCCCACGATGTGGAGTTTCCTATCCCTGAAGGTATTCAGATATCAGTGGATAAAAATAAGATTACTGTAGAAGGGATTGATAAGCAAAAAGTAGGTCAAATTGCTTACAAAATAAGAGATATTCGTTCCCCTGATTCTTATAAAGGGCAGGGGATTAGATATGCTGATGAAGTATTGTCATTAAAACCGGGCAAAGCAACAGCTAAAGGAACTGAAGAATAAACACCACTATGAAGAGTAAGCTTTTTATGCGCAACAAAAAGAGGGAGATCAGACGTCGCCGCATTAGAAGTAAGATTAAAGGTTCAATTCAGCGGCCGCGGGTTTGTATTTACAAAAGTCTGAAGCATATTTATATTCAATTTATTGATGACAAAAAAGGGCATACTTTGCTTGGTCTTTCAGACGGGCATTTGCCTAAAACCAAGAAAAGTTTGCCCAAATTAAAAAGAGCAGAACTGTTGGCTAAGTTAGCGGCCCAGAAAGCTAAAAAACTTAAAATTAAGTCAGTAGTTTTTGACCGCTCTGGTTATCCTTATAAAGGAATAGTAAAAATAATTGCAGAAAGTTTGCGTAAAGAAGGATTAAAACTTTAAAATGCCTATGTTTAAGAACCAAAACACAAGACGTAATCAGGAATTTGATGAAGAGGTTTTAGAGATCCGCCGAGTGACAAAAGTCACTGAAGGAGGCAAGAATCTTCGTTTTCGAGCCGCACTTGTTTTAGGGGACAGAAAAGGACAAATAGGCTTTGGTGTAGCTAAGGCTTTGGAAGTGCCAAAAGCTTTAGAAAAAGCTCGGCTTCAAGCCAAAAAGAATATGATTAAACTTCCTCTCGTGGAAGATACTATTCCTTTTGAGGTGGAGGTTGATTATAAGCAGACACGGGTTTTTTTGAAGCCTGCTTCTCCGGGTACAGGTCTGATTGTGGGACGTTTAATCCGACCTTTGCTAGAGCTTGCTGGTGTAAGGAATGTTTTATCTAAAGTAAAGGGGTCAAAGAATAAAATTGCCAATGCTTGGGCAGTAATGGAAGCTTATAAGAAGATTATTGAATATCATCGCAAAATTAAACAATCAAAAAAGGAAGCTAAAAAGTAATTATGGTTAATCTTCATAATCTGCCTAAATTAAAGCAAAAAGGGCGTAAAAGAGTAGGCCGCGGGGAGTCCTCTGGAAGAGGTAAGACTTCTGGTCGTGGCCACAAAGGACAGAAATCTCGCAGTGGAAAAGGAATTCCTCGTGGTTTTGAAGGAGGCCAAACTCCGCTCAAACAAAGGTTGCCAAAATTCAAAGGCATTAAGGCGAAAACAAAAAGAAGATTTGCAGTCTTGACCTTGAAAAAGATAGAAGAAAATTTTAGCGCCAATGAAGTAGTTTCTTTAAATTCTTTAAAGAAAAAGGGGCTTATTGCTGAAGATATTTTAAAAGTAAAGCTTATTGGTGATAAAATAGGGAAGAAATTAAAGGTTAAGGATTGTCTGCTTTCTGAAGGAGCAAAGAAAGCGCTTACTAAAGTAAAATAGGTTGTTTTAATTTATGTGGGCAACACTTAAAAAGATTATTGCTCACCCAGATTTAAGGGCAAAAATTATTTATACTTTTTTGCTTTTGGTGTTGGTAAGAGTATTGGCTCATATCCCTTTACCCGGAGTTGATATAGGTACTTTAAAACATTTTTTCTCTCAAAATCAGCTTTTTGGTTTGTTGAATATGTTTTCCGGCGGGACAATGGAAAACTTTTCTATTGTGTTAATGGGTGTAGGTCCTTATATTACGGCTTCAATTATTATTCAGTTATTGACAATGGTAGTGCCTTCACTTGAGGCTTTGAGCAAAGAAGGCGAGTACGGTTATCGAAAAATTAATCAATATACCCGTATTTTTACCGTTCCTTTAGCTGCTCTTCAGTCTTTAGGTATGATTTCTATTTTAAAACAGGGCGTTCAAGGAGTTCAAATTAATATTTCTGGGATGGATCTTTTTTTAGCGATTGTAGTGGTAACCGCTGGTACAATGCTTTTGATGTGGATAGGAGAGTTGATTTCTGAAAACGGGATTGGCAACGGCATTTCTCTTATTATTACATTGGGTATTATTGCTGGTATCCCGGGGATGATTAAAAACACTGCTTTGGTTCTTTTTGGGGAAGGAGCTTGGGATTTTTCTAAAATTATTAGCTTGTTAGTTTTTGTGGCTGTGATTTTAGCTGTTATCTTTATTATTATTTTTTTTCAGGAAGCAGAAAGGCGCATTCCAGTTACTTATACACGGAGAGTAAGGGGGAGGCGTTTAGTAGGGGGAGTAGATACCTATTTGCCTCTTCGCCCGGCTCAAGCCGGAGTAATCCCCATTATTTTCGCTCTTTCTATCTTGCTTTTTCCCTCTTCTATTGCCCAGTTTTTACAGACTGCTCGTTCAGAAGCTGTTGCCAATATAGCTGAAAAAATAAGTGCTTTTTTGGCTAATGATATAACCTATAGCTCCTTGTATTTTCTTTTCACTTTTCTTTTTACCTTTTTCTATACAGGGATAATTTTTAACCCCCAACGAATAGCGGAGAATCTACAAAAACAGGGAGGGTATATATTTGGAGTTAGGCCTGGTAAAGAAACCCAGAACTATTTGGCTGATATTATGTATAAAGTGACTACCATAGGAGCGGTTTTTTTGGCTGTAATTGCGGTTTTGCCTTTTGTTTTAAGAAAAATGACTGGTTTAACCACTATTGCTATAGGAGGTACAGGTCTTTTAATTATGGTTTCAGTGGTTCTGGAAACAAGTGAGCAATTTAAAGCTATGCTTTTAATGCGCCAATATGAAGAGTAAATTTTTGGCTGTTGGACCCAATCCCGGCAAAGATTTAGTGGCCAATGAAGGAGGTGTTTTTTGGGCGCGCTACCCTATAAAATCCCCTCTTATTACTGAAAAAACAGATTTGATAGCAGTTTTAAAGAAAAAGGCAAAACCATTGTTGAAAAAGGGGGATATACTGGCAATTTCAGAAAAGGTAGTGGCTATTTGGCAAAAGAGATCTTGGCCTTTGGGCGAGATTGAACCTTCTTTTTGGGCTAGGTTCTTAAGCCGTTTTGTCACTAAAAGCGACAAGGGAATCGGTATTTCTATACCTGAGACTTTTGAGTTGGCTATTCGCGTAGCTGGTTTGTGGAGGATTATTTTGGCTTCTATCTTTTCGGCTCTAACCAAACCATTAGGTATAAAAGGAGTTTTTTACCGGATTGCCGGACGCCAAGTTGCGATGATTGACGGTCCGGTAGATTATGCTTTGCCTCCATATAATCGTTATGTTTCTTTGGGTCCCAAAGATCCCAATGCAAGCGCTGAATCTATCAGCGAAAAATTAGGTTTTCCTTTAGTGGCTATTGTTGATGCTAATGATTATGGGATTGAAGTTGTGGGAATGAGCAAAAATCTTTTGGTTAACCGCAGAGTAATGGTTCGTCTGCTTAAGGGTTTACTCAAAGATAATCCAATGGGGCAGACAGATGAGCAGACACCTTTTTTAATTTTGCGGAAAATATCTCGCTATAAAAAAGAAACACTAAATCTTGTGTTTTTAGGTGATCCCGGGGCCGGAAAAGGAACTCAAGCGGAGATTTTAAAGCAGAAATATGGTTTTAATCATTTATCACCCGGTGATCTTTTCCGCAGGGAAATGAAAAAGGGTTCGAAAGTAGGGCAGATAATTGCCAGAAGATATAAAAAAGGCGAGCCTCAGCCTAATGAGATAGTCAATCGTTTAGTTTTTAAAAAAGTAGAAGAGATTTTTAAAAAGAACAAACCTAAAGGTATTATTTTTGATATGTATCCCTTTAATCGAGTTCAGGCTCAAGCATTAAGGGGTATAGAAAAGGAATTCCATTTAAGTTATCCCTTAATTTTTTGGTTTAATGTTGATTCTAAAGAAGTAGTAAGACGGCTCAGTAAACGTTTAGTTTGTAGTAGTTGTCAAAAGGTTTTTATGGCTAACAAACTTTCTCAAGGTCTAAAGACTAAAAGGTGTCCTATTTGTAAAGGGCGGTTAGTTCGGCGGGAAGATGATTCTGCAGAAATTATTCGTAAACGAATCGCTTGGTATCAGGATATAAAAAAAGAACTCCGTTCTTTCTATTCTGTCTATCCTTTCTGGTTTGAGATAGATGCCAATCCTTCAGTTGAAAAGGTGGCGCAGCAGATTGAGCAAAAACTAAAACCTCTTTTAAATGTCTAAGCTTAATCCTTCTGAATCAAAAATTCTACGCCAAGGGGGTAAAATATTGGGCAGAATCTTAAAAAGGCTTTTGTATTTAGCTGCTCAAAAGAAAACAGGAGACGAAATTGAGGCAGAAGCTGAAAAATTGATTAAAGACGCCGGTGGTTTTCCTGCTTTTAAAGAAGCAAAAAATGCAAAGGGAGAATTTTATCCTGCGGCTATTTGTCTTTCTCTTAATGAAGAAGTAGTGCACGGGCTTCCTTTTGGTAAAAAAATTTATGCCGGCGATTTGGTTAGTATAGATATAGGTTTGCGCTACAAAGGTTTAGTTACAGATATGGCTTGGACTATTTATGTTGAGGGTAAGGATAAAAAAGTTAAAAGAATGCTTAAATTCAACCAGTTAGCTTTAAAAAGAGCTATCCAAAAAGCGCGTCTGCCTTATTTTGTTGAGGATATATCTTTAGAAATAGAAAGGACAGCTCAGGAAGCAGGAGTGGTTCCTGTAGCTGATTTAACAGGTCATGGTGTTGGCCATTCCTTGCATGAACCGCCAGCAGTTTTTAATATTTTTCCGGGAAAAAGAAAAATTGTTTTAGAGGAGAATAAGGCTTTGGCAATAGAACCTATATTTGCTCTTAAAGAGTATAAGGGGTTGCACACCAAGGGGGGTTGGGGTATAATAGCACCTAAGGGAGTTTTAACTTCCCATTTTGAGGCCACAGTTATAGTTGGTAAAAAGCCGGAGATTATTACTCCTTTGCCTTGACGCTTCTTTTTTTATCTGTTAAAATCTTATCGTTTTTGAAATGAACAAAAAAGAAGAAAAACTGGTTTTGGAAGGAAAAGTTGTTGAAGCTTTGCCTAATGCTACCTTTAAGGTAGAGATTGAAGGCGGGCAGGTAGTTTTAGCTTATCTTTCCGGAAAATTGAGAAAATTCCACATTAAAATTTTAAAAGAAGACCGAGTTTTGGTTGAATTTTCCCCTTATGATTTAGCTAAAGGGAGAATTGTTAGACGTCTGGAGAAAAAATAAGCAAAAACAATGAAAGTTCGCGCCAGTGTCAAGAAAATTTGTGCCAAATGTAAAATAATCCGCCGTTCTAAGCGGGGTAAGTTTTCTAAATCCAAGAAAAAAGTTGTAATGGTAATTTGTCCCAATCCCAAACATAAACAAAGACAAGGTTAAGTAATTATTAATATGCGTATTGCTGGTAAAGATTTGCCCAAAGATAAAAGACTAGAGATAGCTTTGACTTTTATCTATGGCATAGGTCCTTCTTTGGCGCGAGAAATTATTCAGAGTGTGCAAGTTGATCCGGGAAAAAAGATAAAAGAATTAACCCCAGATGAGGAGAAGAAAATCCGTCATTATATAGAGAAAAATCTAAAAATAGAAGCAGACTTAAAGTTAGAGATAGAAAGAAATCTACGTCGCCTGAAAGATATTCGTTGTTATCGGGGAATGCGTCATTTAAGAGGATTACCTGTGCGCGGGCAAAAAACTCGTAAAAATGCGCGGACACGAAAAGGAAAGAAAATTACTGTAGGCAGTGGAAGAAATAAGCCGCCAGCTCCTAAATAGATTTAATTAACCGGTACTATGGGTAAAATGAGAGTAAAACAAGCAAAAAGTGCTAGCGCTGAAGAAAAGCAGTCTCTTTTTGTTAAAAGAATCAAGAAAAAGGTTAATGAAGGCAGTATTTATATCCAAAGTACTTTTAACAACACTATTATTACTTTAACCAATAAGAAAGGTGAGGTAGTTTTTTGGTCATCTGCAGGAAGGTGTGGATTTAAAGGCACCAAAAAAGGTACTCCCTATGCTGCCAGTGTGGTGGCTAATACTGTGGCTGAAGCTGGCAAATCAGTTGGTTTACATAAAGTAAGTATTTTTGTTAAAGGTGTGGGTCAAGGAAGAGATCAGGCATTGCGCACCTTGGTAGCTGCAGGTTTTGAGGTAGAGGAAATTAAGGATTTAACACCTGTGCCTCATAATGGGCCCAGAGCCAAAAAACCTAGACGGGTATAAAAAATCTAATTATAAAAAATGGCAGAAGAAACAACCACAGAAGAAAAAGCAGAAACAACATCAGAAGCTGCTTCCTCTGAAACAAAGGGAGCAGGTTTAAGGTTTATGAAATCAAAGGGTGTTTGCCGTAAATGTCGACGTTTAGGAGTGAAGCTGTTTTTAAAAGGAGAAAAATGCACTTCTGCCAAGTGCCCCTTGATTAAAAGATCTTATGCTCCGGGTCAGCACGGGCAAAAGCAGACAAAAATATCTGATTATGGTCGTCATTTACGCGAAAAACAAAAACTGGTTTTAATCTATAGCTTAAAAGATCGTCAGCTTCGACGTTTGATTTGGAAAGCTAGCCGTAAAAAAGAGAATACAGAAGAGGAAATCATTCAGGCTTTAGAGAGAAGGCTTGATAGCACAATCTATCGCTTAGGTTGGGCACTTTCTCGTCGTCAAGCGCGCAAATTGGTAAATGGAGGTTTTTTCTCTGTTAATGGTCGGCGGATTGACAGGCCGGGTTATTTAGTCAACAAAAAAGACAAAATTTCTCTTTCAGAGAGAGCGAAAAACTCCAAGCTTTTTAAAAACATTATTTTGCCTTATGCCAAAGAGGCAGAAGTACCTGCTTGGCTCAAAAGAAAAGAAACTGAGGCAGAGGTTTTGCGTTTTCCTCAAGCAGAAGAGGCGCAGCTCAATGTTGACCTTTCTTTGGTAATTGAGTTTTATAAAAGATAAAAACTAAGTTTAGTTATGGAAATTTCACTACCTAAAATTGTTCAGGTTAAACAAACTAAAGATTCAGGAGTTTTTGAAATTGCTCCTTTGTTTCCTGGTTATGGGATAACAGTGGCTAATTCTTTACGAAGAGTTCTTCTTTCTTCTTTGGCTGGAGCCGCAGTTGACAGAGTGAAGATAAAAGGGGTAGAGCATGAGTTTTCTACTCTCAAAGGGATGAAAGAAGATGTTTTGACATTTCTTCTCAATTTAAAAAATTTGAGAGTAAAGATTGTTAAAGATGAAGCTGTTTTAACACTTGAAGTTAAGGGGCCCAAAGAAGTCAAGGCTAAAGATATTAAAACTCCAGCAGGGGTAGAGGTAGTTAATCCGGATCTTTATCTAGCCACTCTTAACAAAGAGGGCGAACTAAAGGTTTTAATTTATGTGAAGAAAGGCATTGGTTATATTACCCAAGAAGAAAAAACAGAAGAAGAGAAAGCTAAAGGTGAGAGCCGCGAAATAGGTGTAGTTCTTTTGGATAGTCTTTTTAGTCCAGTGAAAAAAGTTAATTTTGAAATTGAGTATATGCGAGTAGGGCGTAGAACTGATTTTGAAAAAGTTGTTTTAACTGTTGAGACTGACGGCAGTGTTGCTCCCAAAGAAGCAATAAAACAGGCAGCCAAAATTTTAGCTGATCATTTTGCTGTTTTGTCAGACATTAAAAAAGAAGAAAAGGTTTCTGTGGAAGTAGAGGTTGATAAGAAGGAGGAGAAAAAGCAAGCCAAAGAAGATGAAGTAAAAAAGAAGCCTATTGCTGAACTTAATTTTTCTACCCGCACTACCAATGCTCTTTTGGCTAATGGGATAAAGACTGTGGGTGGACTTTTGCGCTACTCAGAGGAGAAAATGAAAGAATTGGAAGGATTGGGCAATAAAGGAGTTAAAGAAATTTTATCTAAACTTAAACGCTTAAAATTACTTAAAGATTAATGAAGTTGTTATGCGTCACCTAAAGAAAAGGTTGAAGTTTTCCCGTCCAGCTAAGGAATCCAAAAGGCTTTTACGCAACCTTTTGGCTAATTTAATTTTGTATGAAAGAATTAAGACTACAGAAGCAAAGGCAAAAAAGGCAAAGGGTTTATTGGATAAGTTAATCAATATCGGCAAAAAGGGTAATCTTTCTGCCTATCGCCAGCTTTTAAAGTTTTTTTACATCAAGGAGCCGGCTAAAAAAATTATTGAAGATTTAGCCAAAAGATATAAAGATGTAAATTCCGGCTACAGCCGCATTATCCGTTTGCAAAGACGGAAAGGAGATGGGGCCGTGGTGGTTATTTGGGAGTTGGTTGAGGCTAAAAAAGAAAAAAAAGTTGCTAAAACCAAAAATAAAACAGCAACAAAAAAGAAGAAGGAAAAGGAAAAAGATAAAGTGGCTTCTTTGCGATCAACAAAAACAAGCAAGAAAACTTCAGCAAATAAAAAGTAGAATATGGTTAAGGAACGTAAAGAAACAAAACATTTTAAAGGTCCAATTGTCAGGAATTGGTATTTGTTTGATGCTTCAGAGTTCTACTTGGGTCGTTTGGCAGCTCAGATAGCGGTTTTTCTTATGGGTAAACATAAGCCTGTATATTCACCCCATTTAGATTTGGGTGATATTGTAGTGGTTATTAATGCGCAAAAAGTGAAAGTAAGCGGCAGGAAGATGGAAGAGAAAAAGTATTTTCGCCATACTGGTTATGTCGGCCATTTGAAAGAAATAAATCTCAAAGAATTGCTAAAAAGGAAACCTGAAGAAGTTATTTTTAGGGCAGTTAAAAATATGTTGCCTAAAAATAGGTTACAGAAGAAAAGATTAAAACGGCTCAAGATTTTTACTTTAGATAACCATCCTTATAAAGAACAAAAAATAGCTGTAATTAAGCCAGAAAAATAAAAAAGATAATGCCTAAAAAAGGGATTAAAGTTACAAAAACTCGTTATGTGGAAGCAATAGGCAGACGCAAAGAAGCAACTGCCAGAGTAAGATTTACTAAAGGTAATGGCAGATTTTTGGTAAATTTGCAAAAAGTGGAGAGTTTTTTTAATGATATTTTTGCCGCTAAAAATTTGATGCTTGCTCCTTTGGTTTTGGTCAAGATGGAAGATAAATTTGATATCTCTGCTAAAGTCAGAGGCGGAGGTAAAAAAGCCCAGATTGAGGCTATAAGGCTGGGTATAGCTCGGGCTCTAGTCAAGATTGATGAAAGCTTAAAACCTACTTTACGTAAAGCTGGGTTTTTGACTCGTGATCCAAGAGAAAAAGAACGCAAAAAATATGGTCTCAAGAGAGCTAGAAGAGCGCCGCAGTGGTCAAAGCGATAGAAAAAGATAAATTATTTTTTATGCTTATTTCTACTTTAGAGAAGATTCCCAACAGGGAAATTGTTGAGGTTTTAGGAATTGTGAAAGGAAATACAGTTAGGGCTCGTTGGTTTGGTGCTGATGTTTGGGCGGGATTGAAGCAGATTGTGGGAGGAGAGATAGGAAGTTATACTTCAATGATTGATCGGGCTCGGGAGGAGGCTTTAAAAAGAATGGCCAAAAAAGCAGAAAAATTAGGTGCCGATGCCGTAGTGGGCGTCAGATTTACCACCTCTTCTATAATGAGTGGAGCGGCAGAGATTTTAGTTTATGGCACAGCGGTGAAGTTGCGGTCCAAATAGAATTTTAAGAGTTGTTTTAAATAATAGAGCGTTTTTTGAGTTCTTTTAAGACTAACTGATGGATTTTTACAGGTGATTGATGGCCGTTTAAGACAACGGCTTTTTTGGGGTTCTTTTTTGCCCAGACAAGGTATCCTTTTCTTACTTTTTGATGAAAATGCATATTTCTGCTTTCAAAACGATCCTTTTTGTCTTTTTTCCGCCTAAAGCCTTCTTTTGGATCAATATCAAGGATAAAGACAATATCTGGTTCTATACCTAATGTGGCAATAGAGTTTATTTTCTCAATAGTTTCTGTTTTTATGCCGCCAGCATAACCCTGATAGCACCAAGTAGAAATTGTGTAACGGTCGCTAATAACTAATTTATTGCTTTTTAGAGCAGGAAGGATTATTTCGGTAATATGCTGGGCCCGGTCAGCGGCAGAAAGCATAAGTTCTGTTATGGTATAAATTTGAAGTTGTTTTTGGTGAAGCAGAATTTTTCTCAGCCTTTTTCCCAAAGGAGTGTCTCCCGGTTCTTTAGTAAATAAAACCTTTAAGCCTTTTTTAGAAAGGTACTGCTTGAGGAGCTGGATTTGAGTGGTTTTCCCGCATCCTTCTATTCCCTCAAAAACAATAAATTTCCCCTTATTTTTCTTTTTTGCCATTGTTTAAACATAGCAATTTAATCTTTTTTTCTCAAGGAAGTTTTGGCAATGTTTACTTGACAAAATATTCATGTAAGAGTATTTTAAGAAAAGTAAGAAAAATAAGAATTATTAAAATGGCTAAACAAAGCAAGGTGTTGGCTAAAATTGTCACTTTGAGCGAAAAAGGTCAATTGGTTATCCCTAAAGTGATACAGGAAAAGATGGGGCTAAAAACAGGGGAGCAAATGATAGTAATGGCTCAATCCAAGGGTTTTTTAATGGTAGCTCCCTTGCGTTTAGCTGAAAAATGGTTGTTAAAGGTTTTAGCAGGAATTTCTGCTTTTAAAAAGATTATCAAGGAAAATGGAAAAGATAATTGAAGTTAAAAATTTAAGCAAACAGTTCAAAAACTTTAAAGCTGTTAAAAATATCTCCTTTGATGTCAAAAAAGGGGAGATATTTGGTTTTTTAGGACCAAATGGAGCTGGAAAATCAACTACTATTAGGGTTCTTACTACTTTGCTTCGTCCTACTTCTGGGACAGTTAAGGTGGGTGGTTTTTCTGTTGATAAAGAGGCGGATAAAGTAAGAGAAAAAATAGGTTTAGTAGCAGAGAAAATTATTCTTTATGATTTACTGACTGCGAGAGAAAATCTTCATTTTTTTGGTCGTCTTTACCGTTTGCAAGCAGACGAATTAAATAAGAGAATTGATTTTTGGTTAAAAGAGTTGGGGATGAAGCGTTGGGAAAATAAATTAGTAGGTTCATTTTCAACCGGGATGAAGCAGAGAGTTAATTTAGCTCGCGCCCTCCTCACTGAGCCGGATGTTCTTTTTTTAGATGAGCCTACATTGGGTTTGGATCCGCAAACAACAAGGCACATCAGAGATTTTATCTTGGCTTTAAACAAAAAAGGGAAAACAATAGTTTTGACTACTCACGATATGCATGAAGCAGAGCTTGTTTGTGATCGGATAGCGATTATAAATAAGGGAGAACTTGTTGCTGTTGATACACTGGAGGGTTTAAAAAAGAGAGTGCCAAAAATTAAAAACCCTTCCTTAGAAGAGATATTTTTAAATTTAACTGGCAAAGAGGTTAATGATTTGCCCAGAGCTAAAGTTGTGGGTTCTTCCCCTCATTTTAGGGGAGTGGTTAGAAAACAAAACCGTATAAGATAATTAAAACTATGTTAAAGTTTTGCCGTGAAGTTTTAGAAATCACTAAAAAGGATCTTAAAGAGCTTTTAAGGGACAGAATACGTCTAATTAGCTTTCTTTTGATGCCTATATTTATGATGACTATTATTGGTTATATATACCCTTCTCAAAATACAGTGCAAGGTATCCCTTTGGCAGTAGCTGACCAAGATAATTCAGAAATCAGTCAAGAGGTGGTCAATCAAATAAAAGAACTACATAATCCTGATAGTCAGCAACCTGTTTTTGAACTTATTTTTAAACAAAACAAAGAGGAGGTTAAAGACGCTATTAAAAAAGGAGATGCTAACGGTGGCTTAATAATTCTTGATGGTTTTGAAGACAAGATAAAAAAAGGAAGCTCAGCGACAATAGTTATAGTCGAGGACGAAGCTAATCCTATAGTCAGCCAAATTGTCTCCCAATTGTTAGATAAGTTTTTGTCCCAGTTGAGTTTAGGTTTTGCCCAGCAAAGAGTCAAGTTGTTGATTGAAAATGTCAATAAGCAGTTTAATGAGTTGCCGCAACATTCCTCTATAGCGCATTTTGGAACTAAGAGCTTTTTTGCTGTTCCTGATCTTAAACCTATCAAGGTCAGTTTTGAAGGGATTGTGGGTGAAGAAAGCAATTATTTTGAATTTATGGCGCCGGGTGTAATGGCAATGGTAATTTTAACCGCTGTTTTAACTGGTTTGGCTAGCTCAATTTCCAGAGAGGAGGAAACAGGCACTATTGACGGGATTATGGTTGCTCCAGTAAGCCGTTTTTCTATTATTGTGGGCAAATCCTTTACTCAAGCCTTAAGAGGTATTGTGCAGGGTTTGATAATTCTAGCTTTATCAATGCTTCTTTTTGGTGTTAAGGTTTATGGCAGCTTTTGGCTTGTTTTGTTTTTAATGTTTTTGGGCATTTTTTCTTTTGTTGGTTTAGGGATTTTGGTTTCAGCTTTTGCCACGCGGCAGGAGACGGCTACTCAACTACTTTTTATGTTTCAGTTGCCGATGATTCTTTTATCAGGCGTGTTTTTTCCGATTCAGCAAATGCCTAAAATAATGCAGTATATATCCAAAGGCATACCTTTTACTTATATGGTTAATGCTTTGCGGCAGGTATTGGTTTTAGGCGCTTCTTTAGGTGATGTTAAAGTTGATATTTTTGTCTTAGCCGGCTTTGGTCTTTTAACTTTATTCATTGCAGTTCCTGTTTTTCGCTGGATAATGACGCGTTAGGGTTTTTAGGGTTGTGAGTTTTTGATTTTGCGCTATACTCAGTTTGATGTCTCGTTTGGAAAGAGTTAATTCTACTTTACAGGCTTTAATCAGCAAGTTTTTAGAAGAGGAGAGGGAAGTTTTTTCTCCTTATTTTTTGACGGTTAAAAAAGTGGAGGCAAGCAAAGATTTAAAAAATGCTAAAGTTTGGATTGCAGTTTTGGGTGATGACTTTTCTGAAGATGAGATTTTGACAAAATTAGAGCTTTTGCGCAGTGATTTGCAAAGTTTTGTAGGTAAAAAGATTACTTTTAAGTTTAACCCCCGCCTAAGTTTTAAGATTGATTATTCTGGTGAAAAAGCCCAGCGGATTGAAGAGATTTTACGCGGTCTTAAAGAGGAATCTTGAAGTTTTTGTTAAAATAGGTTTGATGTCAAAAAGATTAAGTTTAGGTCTTTTAGCGGTTTGGGGGTTGTCTTTGGTTGTTCTCTTGATTATTTTTTTTCGTGTTAATCCCTATGATCTCAACGAAAAAGAGCTGATATTTGTTTTATTTTGGGTTTTGCTTTTTCTTTTTCCTTTGGGTACTGGCATCTCGGTGTTGGCTCACAAAAATCTGATGCGCCGTTCTTTTGCCCAATGGTTGGTTTTGCGTCAAGGTTTTTTCTTTGCTCTTTACTTAACACTGCTCTTGGCTTTACAAATGTTTAGAGCCTTTAGTATATTAGGGGCAGGTATTTTATTGGTTGTTTTTTTACTTTTGGAACTTTATTTCAAAAATTAAACTATGAGCGGTTCACTTCATCCCCTTACTATTTTTTTGCGCCAAGCAATAGCTGTATTTAGAGATATGGGTTTTGAGGTTTTGGAAGGGCCTGAGATTGAGAGCGAATGGTACAACTTTGATTCTTTGAGGGTTCCAGAGTGGCACCCGGCAAGAGATGTTCAGGACACTTTTTATCTTGAGGACGGGCGTCTTTTAAGGACTCATACTTCAGCAATGCAGGTAAGAGCTATGGAAAAAAGAAAACCCCCGGTGCGTATTATTGTTCCCGGCAGAGTTTTCCGCAATGAAGCTACCGACGCTTCTCATGAGGCAAACTTTTACCAATTAGAGGGTTTTGCTATTGACTCGCATATTCAGATGAGGCATTTATTTGGAGTTTTGGAAAAATTTGTCAGAGAAATTTTTGGCTCTAAAACAAAGTATCGCTTTGTGCCTGCTTATTTTCCTTTTGTAGAACCCGGTACAGAAATGTTAATCCAGTTGGGCAAACAGAAAAAATGGCTAGAAGTTTTAGGAGCAGGTATGATACATCCTGAGGTTTTGAAAAATATGGGAGTGGACCCAAATAAATTTCAAGGTTTTGCTTTTGGTATGGGGGTAGACAGGTTAGCAATGATTCTTGCTGGTTTTAATGATGTGAGGTTAAGTTATCAAGGGGATTTAAGGTTTTTAAAGCAGTTTAAGTTTAAAAAATGTTAATCTCGCTTTCTTGGCTTAAAGAGTTTGTAGATTTTGAATTGAATGCTGAAGACACAGCCCAACTTCTTTGTGGTTTGGGGCTGGAGACAGAGGTAAAGAATGATAATCTTTTGGATATTGAAATTACGCCTAATAGGGGTGATTGTCTTTCTGTTTTAGGAGTTGCTCGAGAAATAGCCGCTAAATTAGGAAAAAATCTTCATTTACCTAAACCAAAAATTAAAGAAGAGAGTGAAGACCTAGCTTTTGACTTAAGGTTTTCAGCTAAAGCCAAAGAGCGCACTTTTCGCTATACCTACAGGGTTGTAAGAGATATAAAGGTTCAGGCTTCTCCAAAGTGGATTCAGGACAAACTTATTTCTTATGGTTTTCGTCCTATTAACAATATCGTTGATATTACTAATTTGGTAATGATTGAGCTGGGTCAACCCTTGCACGCTTTTGATTTTGAAAAATTAGGTGGGACATTGTTTTTGCGTACCGCTAAAAAGGGAGAGTCTCTTATAACTCTGGATGGCAAAGAGCGCAAGTTAAGCAAAGACATACTTGTGGCCGAAGATAAAAAAGGACGCCTGACTGATCTCTGCGGGATTATGGGCGGTTTTTACAGTGAAGTCAGTGAGAACACTAAAACAATTATTCTGCAGTCAGCTGTTTTTGATCCTATAACTATTCGTTTGGCTTCTAAAAAATTAAGGCACCAGACAGATGCTTCCTATCGATACGAAAGGGCGGTTGATTTTCTTATAACTAAGTTGGCTTTGGACAGAGCTACAGAATTGATTTTAGCTGCTAGTGGAGGCAGGGCTTTGCCTGCAAAGGATTTGGTTTTTAGAGAGCCGCAAAAAGAAAAGATAGATTTTTCTCTTCAGCAATTAAATAATCTCTTGGGTAGTTCTTTTTCTGCTAATGAGGTAGGAGAGATTTTGGAAAGATTGAATTTTGTTGTCCAGAAAAATGGGGTTAATTTTTCTGTGCAGGCTCCCAGTTATCGCTGGTTTGATATTAAGTATTGGCAGGATATAGCCGAAGAAGTGCTGCGAGTTAAAGGATATGATTCTTTGCCTTCAGAAGCACTTAGCTCAACTACAAAACCAGCTAATCCTGAATTTAGCTTTAAAGAGTTTTTAAAAGACAAATTAGCAGCTTTGGGATTTTCAGAAACCTTGTCCTGCTCATTTATTTCCCGCCAGGATAAAGACATTTTTTCTTTTTCAAAACCCCTTAAAATCAAAAACCCTCTTTCTATAGAAAATGAATATTTTCGTCCTGTTCTTTTAGTAAATCTTTTAAAACAGGTTGCTGGTAATCCTTGGTTTTCAGAAGTAAAGTTTTTTGAAATTGGCCGCGTGGCTGATAAAAAAGGCGAAGCAGAGCATCTTATTGTTCTAGTAGCTAAAAAGAAGGGTAGGAAAGAGATAGAAAAGGCGCAAAAAGAGCTTAGCTCTTTAGGGATAAAGACCAAGATAGAAGAAGTGTCTCAGAGCATTTTGCAAAAATTAAAAATAAAAAAGCCTGTTTTTTATCTTGAAACAGCTCTTGTTCCTGCTAAAAGAAAAAAGGTAGATTTTATACTGCCTAAAATCATCAAGGTGAAAACCCCTTCTTCTTTTCCGCCGGCCCAAATTGACCTTTCTTTTATAGTTTCTTGTCAAGTTAAGGCAGAAGAGATAGAAAAAACCCTTGGTTCTCATCCTAGAGTGATTCTGGTGGAGTTATTTGATGAGTTTCAGTCTGAAAAGTTTGGCAAAAACAGAAAAAGTGTTGCTTTCCATCTTTGGTTGGAACATCCAAAGAGGGCGCTAAAAGAAAAAGAAATTGTAGAGATTATGGAAAGTTTAGCTCAAGATGTAGAAAAGAAGTTTACTGCCCAGTGGCGAAAAGGATAGAAAATCTTTTTAACCTCAGGTTTAACTGGAAAAAAGCTGTTAATTTGTTAAGATAAAAATATGAAACAATTTTTTTGTTTAGAAACAAAAGATCTTGGGGGTTCAGAGGTAGAGCTTTTTGGCTGGATAGAGAATCGGCGTGATCACGGCAAAATTATTTTTCTGGATTTAAGAGATGCTTCAGGGGTTGTCCAGCTGGTGGTTTTACCTGGTTCTAAAGCTTACAAAACAGCTAAAAAATTAGGGCCTGAATTTGTAGTAAGAATTAAGGGTAGGGTAAACAGAAGGCCGGAAAAGATGGTCAATAAAAAAATTGCTACCGGAAAAGTAGAAGTTGAAGTTTTAGAGCTTGAAATTATATCTAAAGCCAAAACCCCTGTTTTTGAGATAGATAAAGATACTCGTAAGGTAAGGGAAGATACTAGACTCTCTTTTAGATATCTGGATTTGCGCAGCCAACGAATGAAGAATAATTTAAAAAAACGCCAAGAGCTACAAAATGCTTTTAGAGAACTTCTTTTAGAAAAACATTTTTTTGAGATAGAAACCCCTTATCTTACTAAGGGCACTCCGGAGGGGGCAAGGGAATTTATAATACCTTCAAGGCTTCAGCCCGGCAAGTTTTATGTTTTACCCCAGTCGCCACAGCAGTTCAAGCAGCTTTTGATGGTGGCTGGTTTTGAACGTTATTTTCAATTTGCCCGCTGTTTTCGTGATGAAGACCCTCGCGGTGATAGGCAGTTTGAGTTTACCCAGCTTGATATAGAAATGAGTTTTGTCAGCGAGGAAGATGTTCTTAATGTTGTAGAGGAAATGGTGATTAAAGCTGTTAAAAAGGTTTATCCTAACAAAAAGATTACTTCTCTTCCTTTTCCTCGTTTAACCTACAAAGAGGCGATGCGTGATTATGGCACTGACAAGCCTGATTTAAGAAAAGACAAGAGTGCTGAAGAATTGGCTTTTGTTTGGATTACAGATATGCCCCTATTTGAGTGGTCAGAAAGTGAGCAGAAAATAGTTTCTGTGCACCATCCTTTTACAGCTCCCAAAGAGGAGGATGAAGAAAAAATGGAGAAATCGCCTGACAAAGTTAGGGCTCAAGCTTATGATTTAGTTCTTAATGGGGTAGAGTTAGGTGGAGGGAGTATTAGGATTCACAAACCTGATTTGCAAAAAAAAGTTTTTAAGATTTTGGGGTTAACTCCTAAAGAAACAGAAGAGAAATTCGGTCACTTGCTTGAGGCTTTTGGCTACGGTACTCCTCCTCACGGAGGTATTGCTTTAGGCTTTGATCGTTTAGTGATGCTTTTACAAGGAGAGAAAAGTGTCAGGGAGGTGATTGCCTTTCCTAAAACCGGAGATGGCAGAGATTTGCTGATGGGAGCTCCGGCTGAAATTCCTGAAAAGCAATTAGGGGAAATTCATATTAAAATCAAAAAGAAAAAATAGCTGTGTTTTTAACTTGGTTTTTGAGTTTTGTTTTACTTTTGGCGCCTTGGCTTCCCTCTTCTTGTTCGCAGTGGGCAGAAAATAAGCTTTCTCAAAGATTTAATTTAGAGTATAGAGACGAATTATCAGAAATAAAGAGTTTTCCTTTAGTAGAAGGCAGTTTTAATTTTCGCCCCCAGAGTGCGATTGTGGTTGATGTTAATAGCGATTTTGTTGTTTTGGAGAAAAACGCTGCTCTTAGGCGTCCTATTGCCAGTTTAACCAAGATGATGAGCTCTTTAGTTTTGGTTCAGAATAAAAAACTTGGGGAAGTGATAACTATTACTGATAAAACTACTGAAGTAGAGGGTAGCAGGGCTGGATTTAAAGCAGGAGAAAAATTTAAGGTTAAAGAATTAGTTAGGGCTATGCTTGTCCGTTCAGCCAATGATGCTGCTTATGCCTTACAAGAATATTTTGCTACTGAAGAATTTAATTTAGTAAAAGCAATGAATGAGGAGGCGCAAAGATTGGGGCTGAAAAATACTTATTTCGCAGATGCTATTGGTTTAAGCGAAAAAAACACATCTACAGCATGGGAAGTTTATCTGTTGGCTAAAGAGTTGTTGCAGAACAAGTGGCTGGCAGATGTTGTTTCTCAAAGCCACCTTGATGTTTGTTCTTTAGATGGGAATTGCTACTCTCTTTGGAATACAAACCGCTTAGTGCGTCAAGGTTTTAAAGGGATAAAAACCGGTTATACAGAAGAAGCTGGCCATTGTTTGGCAGCATTAAAATATGTTCAAAACCATCCTGTTATTATTGTTGTTTTAGGAGCGGCTGACGGCCATATTAGGTTTGAAGATGTAGAGTTGGCAGGAGCTTGGTTAGAACGTTCAGCTCTTTACTGATTCCTATTTCGAGAGAAAAAAGCGCAATAAAAACCTCTTTTTTAAACTTGGTTCAATTTTGTTTTTCTAAAATTTACTTAGAAGTAGTGATTGCCCACCAGATGAGGGCAATAACTACTACGGCAATAACTACCCACCAATACCAAGCCATAGAAGGTTTAGTTTGTAGCTTTATATTAGCATACTTTTTCTGTCTGCACAAAAGTGGTTTGTTTTTTCTTTAGAGCCCAAAAGGCACCCATACCTACAGGAATGGCGAGCCAGAGGGAAATAAAACGGTAGTTAAGTACTGCTAAAGTTAGGAGGGTGCTAAGAGGTAGAAATTTGTAAAGCATAAAGATCAAAGATCCTTCTAAAGCTCCGATTCCAGCAGGCAAAAAGCTTATTGATCCCAAAAGGCTGGCTACCGCATAACTGACTATTACGGCGTTTAGCCCTAAGGTAGCGCCTAAACCCAAGAGCGAGAAGTAGAGAATAAGGGCGTCTAAGCACCAGTATAAGAATGAACTAACAAAGAGCAGCAAGAGTTTCTTTTTGGGAGAGACTATTTTTTTAATTTCAGAGTAAAGCTCTTGGCTAAGTTTTTCGTAATATTTACTTTCAGCTTTATCCGAGTGATTGCGGATAAAATTAAAGCTTTTACGAAGATAAAAAAGTATTGGTTTGGCAATATTAGTAAATTTCTTTGGGTGATGGAGCAGGTAGCGTAAATAAAAGGTGCCGCCGATAAGGGCTGAAAGGATAAAGCCAAAGATTATTTTAATAAGCCAGTTAAAAGAAGGGTGGATTTCTAAAGTAGCCAAAGCAATGGCAGCGAGAAGGAAGAAAGCAAAATAGTCAAATATAAGTCGGATTAAAAAAAGAGCCAGAGCAGACATACTTTTTACTCCTCTTTTTCTTAAAAGATAAAAACTAAAGGCGCTTTCGCCAAAGTTGCCAACCGGGAAAAAGTGGATAGCAAAAACCCCTACCATTGAAAAATAAACTAATTCTAAAAATTTCACTTTGTAGTTTTGTGCTTCTAAGATTGTTTTGAATTTTAAAGCGTTAATCCCAAAAGTAAGAATCCAAGCTGTGAGTGCTAAACAGAGAAAAACAGGGTTAATTTGGGTAAAGATCTTTTCCACATTTTTAAGACCAGCAACCTTTCCAATTAAAGAGTAGAAAACTACTGCCAAAACAAAAAATAACAAAAATGAACGGACAAGATTTTTCCTTTTCATTCTTCTAATAAATTGTGCAGAGCATTTCGAGCTGCTTCTTCTTCAGCTCGTTGTTTTGACGGACCTTCTCCTTTTCCCATAAAGTTTTCGCCAACATAAACTTCAATAACAAAAGTTTTGCTGTGGTCAGGTCCCTTTTCCTCAACTAATTTATATTTTGGCAGAGCCCGCCATCTTTCTTGGGTTATCTCTTGAAGGTAGGTTTTAGGGTCAATATATTTTTTGTTTTTAATAATATCTTTCAAATAGGGAAGAAGGAATTTTTTAAAAATCTCTTCGGCTTTTTCAAAACCTTGATCAAGATATACAGCCCCTAGGAAAGCCTCAAAAAGATCAGCTAAAATTCCCTCTTTTTTTCTGCCGCCAGTTTGTTCTTCGCCTTTAGAAAGAAGGAGGAAGTTATTTAGCCCTATTTTCTGGCTGACTACAGCTAAGGTAGAAGTTCTTACTGAAGCCGCCCTTATGGCTGAAAGGTCTCCTTCTTTGTTGGGAAGATTGCGATAAAGATATTCGGTAGCCAAAAGCTCTAAAACGGCATCTCCTAAAAACTCTAAACGTTCATTGGATTCTTTAAATGGGCTCTCGTTAAGATAAGAACGGTGGACAAAAGCCTGCTTAAAAATTTTTAAGTTTTTTGGCTCAAGGCCAAGTTTTTTCAGAAAGCTTTTAAGATTTTTTTCCATAAAAAGAGTTGATTATTCGGAGCGCTTTTTGGGCTAGTGGTTTTAGATTATCATAAGAGAGGATTTTTGTGAATTCTTCTTTTTTGACCCAATAAGCATTTTCAATTTCTTCTTTTTGCGGTTTTGGCTTCTGTTTAGAGGTTTCAAAGAGAAAATAAACTACCTTTTTAAAAATTAGGTTTTTATTTCTTCGGTAAAAAAAGTTGATTTCTCCTATCTTTTTTACGGTTTGGAGATTCTTGATCCCGGTTTCTTCGCTTGTTTCTCTTTTGGCGGTTTCAACTAATTTTTCGCCTTTTTCTACCCAGCCTTTAGGTAGACCAACTCGTCCTTTTTTGTCTTCAATAACTAATATCTTTTTTGTTTGCGGGCAGAAAACAATACCACCGGCAGAGAGTTCAAATTTAGTTTTCTGTTTTTTCTTCCTCATAACGGGGGCTTTCTCTGTAAATAGTGCCTAGGACTCCGTTGACAAAGCGGTGCGAGCTTTCATTGCCAAATTGTTTGGCTATTTCAACAGCTTCATCAATAGCTACTTTGGGTGGTGTTTCTTCAAGGTACAAAAGTTCGCTGACAGCTAAACGTAAAATGGCCAGATCTACTGTATTTATCTTCTTTAAAGGCCATTCCGGAGCAGCTATTTGGATAATTTTGTCTATTTTTTCTTTATGTTTAGTGTAAGTTTTAAGCAGTTTTTTAGCCAACTCCAAATCCATATTCTCTGCTGGTTGATTTTTGAGGTCTTTTTTGAGTAATGATAAAGGCTCTTCTTGGGGTTGGAATCGGTAGGCAAAGAGAGCTTGCATTGCCCTAATCCTGGCTAGGTGTCTGCTCGGCATCTTTAATCTTTGTTTTAACCTTTGTTTCTAATTCTAATACTTTTTTGTTTTTAAAATAGCCACAGTTTGGGCATACTTGGTGGGGAGGGATTAGTTCATGACAATGCGTGCACTCTACTAATTGAGGCAAGACAAAGTTTTGTTTTCCTCTTCGCAAACGAGAAGCGGTGTGCGATTTTCTTTTTTTGGGTTCTGCCATATATTTCTTTAGTGGTTTAGCATCTTATAGGATAAGGGGGAATCTACTTAAAGTCAATAAGAGATTTTAATCTAGTTAGTTGCTTTTGTTTTTTAACTGTTTTTTTAATTTTTCAAAAGGAGATGGTTGTTTTTTTAGTTTTGTTTTCTTTTTGTGCGGGCAGCTTTTTTCATTCCAGTTTGTTCCGCAAATGGGGCAGATGCCTTGGCAGTTGGGATGGCAGAGAATTCTCGAAGGTATTTTTAAAATTAATTCCTGCCAAATAGGTTCAAAGACTTCTATTTTTTTGTTCGGGAGCAATTTAATCTCATCTTCTTTGGCGTGAGATCTGATCACTCTTTTGAACTTTAACTTCAGCTTTTTTTCAATGGGTTTGAGACAGCGGTCGCAGTGGAATGTGATTTGGGTGCCTATAGAAAAACAAGCAATTAAAGTATTGTTTTGAGTTTTTTGGATAGTAATTTTGCCCTTAAGGGGTTTTCTAAGAGTAAAGCGGTGATCTTGGAAAAGGAATTTCTTTTTAATGTTGAATTCGGCTTGGTTTCCATTTTTAGCGTCAACAAAAGAGGAAAGATCGAGCCAAATTTTAGGTAATTCTTCCATAACTTATTTTTAAGTTCCAATGTTCTTAAGAATATGAGAGTATTTTTTGGTTGCTGCTGTGAGTTAGTTGCTACCCTGTATTATATTAAAGATAGCAATTGGTTTTTTGGGGGTGCGGACAAAAATCTGCTTTTTGCTCTCTTTTAGCAGGGGAGAGAACTTGCTTTTTTGAATTATTTCTAAAGCTGTTTTTTGGTTACAAGAAAAAGGAGCTTTTAAGGATCCTTTGGTTTTGCCATTAGCTTGGATTATAATGGTGATCTCTTTTTCTTGGGCTATTTTTTGGCTGTATTTAGGCCAGTCTGATTCAAAAATTGAAGGTTGGTTTCCTAATAACAGCCAAAGCTCTTCTGCTATATGGGGAGCAAAAGGAGCGAGCAGTTTGAGAAAAGTTTCTTTTTCTTTTTTTGTAAGTCCTTCTTTTTCAGCTAAATGTACAAACTCCATCATTTTGGCGATAGCAGTATTAAACTCAAAGCTCTCCAATTCTTGAGAAACTACTTTAATTAGTTGGTGGAGCTTTTGTTCTATTTGTTTGTTTTCTTTTTTTCGCTCCTTATTTTTTATTAAGCGCCAGACTTTATCCAAAAATCTTTTGGTGCCGACAATCCCTTTTGGGTCCCAGCTGCTTGATTGCCTAAAAGGACCAATAAAAGCCTCATAGAGGCGGAAAGCGTCAGCCCCGTATTTTTTGATAAGGCTATCAGGATTGATTACATTGCCCAGTGATTTGGACATCTTTCTGCCATCAGGGGCGAGAATAATGCCAACATTAATAAGTTTTTGAAACGGTTCTTTGGTAGAGACTGCGCCAATATCATAAAGAAACTTATGCCAAAAACGTGCATAAAGAAGATGTAAAACTGCGTGTTCAGCTCCGCCGACATAAAGATCTACAGGCATAAAGTATTTTTCTTTATTTTTAGCTACAAGCTGTTTATTGTTTTTGGGATCAATGTAGCACAAATAATACCAAGAGCTTCCTGCCCATTGGGGCATTGTGTTTGTTTCTCTTTTGGCTTTAGCGCCGCATTTAGGACAGGTGGTATTTACCCAATCTTTAATTTTAACTAAAGGCGATTCTCCTGTGCCTGAGGGTTCGTAATGTTTGACATAAGGCAGTTTTAAGGGCAAGTCTTTTTCTTTTAAAGGCACTGTGCCGCATTTTGGGCAGTGAATAACAGGGATGGGTTCTCCCCAATATCTTTGGCGGGAAAAAATCCAGTCCCTTAATTTATAAGTAATAGTTTTTTGGGCTAAATTTTTGCTGGCTAGCCATTTGACAATTTCTTTTTTTGCTTTTTCTGAAGGCATTTGGGAAAATTTGCCTGAATTTATAAGTATGCCTTTTTTTTCGTATGCCTTTTTAAGGCTACTTGGTTTATTATTTTTAGCTATCACTTGGATTATGGGTAAATCATATTTTTTAGCAAAGTCAAAATCTCTTTGGTCGTGGGCCGGGACGCACATTATAGCTCCAGTAGCATAGTGAGCTAGTACATAATCCGCTATCCAAATCGGGATAGGTTTGTTATTCACAGGGTTAATAGCATAACTGCCGGTAAAAACCCCTGTTTTCTCTTTTGAGAGCTCTGTTCTTTCCAGTTCTGTTTTTTGTTCGGATTCGTGTATGTATTTTTTTACTTTTTCTTTGTATTCAGGGGTGGCTAATTTGAGTGAAAGGGGGTGTTCAGGAGCCAAAACAACATAAGTAGCGCCAAATAATGTGTCTGGTCTAGTAGTAAAAACCTCTATTTCTAAAGAGGAATTTTTAACTTTGAATTTAATAGTTGCTCCTTCGCTTTTGCCAATCCAATTTTTCTGCATCTCTTTGATATATTCTGGCCAATCCAAATCGTCTAAATCTTTTAGGAGCCGTTCAGCATAAGCAGTGATTTTTAGCAGCCATTGGCGCAGTTTTTTACGGATTACTTTAGTTTGGCATCTTTCACAACGGCCATTAACCACCTCTTCATTGGCTAAGCCAGTGCCGCAGGAAGGGCAAAAATTAATAGGTGTTTCTGCTTGGTAGGCTAAGCCGTGTTTGAAAAGCTGTAAAAATATCCACTGGGTCCAGCGATAGTAGCCAGGGTCAGTTGTATTTATTTCGCGGTCCCAGTCGTAAGCAAAACCAAAACTAATCAGCTGTTTTTTGAATCTCTGAATATTTTTGGCAGTGATTTTTTCAGGGTGAATTTTGTGTTTTAGGGCGTAGTTTTCTGCTGGCAGGCCAAAGGCATCCCACCCCATTGGGTGGAGGACATTGAATCCTTGCATTTTTTTCATTCTGGAGACAATATCTGTGGCTGTATAACCACGTGGATGTCCTACATGCAAGCCAGCCCCAGAGGGATAAGGGAACATATCTAAAACATAGAATTTAGGTTTTTTGCTTTTGTCAGGAACAAGAGCTTTGAAAGTTTTGTTTTTAAGCCAAAACTCTTGCCACTTGGGTTCGATTTCTTGAGAGCAATATTCTTTCATAAGAACAGTTTACTTTTTCTTGTTAATTTAGCAGGTAAAGTTGCTTTTGACAACCTGGATTTAAAAGCTGTTTTGGATTGTTAGGCTTTTTCGACCACAACAAAAAGCCTTGAGAAAAGGAGTAAAGTTGATTAATATAAAAAACACACAGATTTTAACTTGGGCGGTTAGCTCAATGGTAGAGCGTCTGCTTGACGTGCAGAAGGTTAGAGGTTCGAGTCCTCTACCGCCCACCAAATGATTTTCTTAAAGCTCAAAAGTTTCTTTTTGGTGTAGTTTTATACAACTCTACTTTCCCTTATTTTATCAAAAATTCTTAAGAAAGAGAAAAAGTTTGCTGCTCTTCTGCACCTTATCTAACCCAAGGACCCAGCCCCGCTAGCGTGGGATAATAAACAAGGAAAGCAAAAAAAGGAGAGCGTGTCATCCTCGCCAGATTTTTTTGCCCGCTTGCTTCATTTTAATGACAAGTCAAAAAATTTGAGAAAATAATCTATTGTAATAAGGTTTTACTCTCACTTGACAGTAAAATTAAAAGGAGATAATATCTTCCACGAAGATTGATTGAATTTTTTTATAAAACCAAGTTATTTTAAAGATAAATTCAAAAG
>JAGGWG010000022.1 GCA_021157605.1 bacterium
CCGATTTTCTGAATATGGATGTTTTTAAAGCCAGCCTTTTTGAACAAGCACTTTATTTCTTTGGCTGAAGGAAAATAATAATAAAGGGGAAGATTTTTATTGTTGCCCCAAAATTTCAAGTATTCTTTTTCCCCTATTTTTTTCCATTTTTTCCGTATTTTAAGAGGAGGATGCCAGAGGTAGCCAGCAAATTGGCCTTCATCTTTTAGAGATTTTTTTATTTTCTCTAACACTTGCTTTAGGTTGTTTTTAGGGAAGTGGTGCAAAACCGCCAAAGCAATTATCCAGTCAAAAGATTTCTTAAAGTTTAAATTTTCCAGATCTATCTTTTTAAGCTTAATTTTTGCAGGGTATTTTTTAGCTATGAAATTTTTAGCAGCGATTTGAATAAAATTTTTAGAAAAATCAATACCAAGATAAAAGTTTTTATTATTAAAAAAATTTTGTTTGTCTAAATACTCTAAAGTTCGGCAGGATCCGCAGCCAACTTCCATTAATCTGCCTTTTGGTTTGAATTTTGTAAAAAAGAGATCTAACACTTTGTCTTTTTTTTCTCTTGTTTGCTTAAATAAAGGGGCTATTTTTTCGTATGTTTTTTGATTGAGTTTCACCCATTTTTCTTCCTTGATTTTTTGCCTCATTTGTGGCAAAATATAACAACTTTTATGGGAAAAGTAAAGCAAAATAAAAAAGTTTTTTCACTTTTGGCTAAGGAGCTTAAAAGAGGTTTTGATTTGGAAAAAGCCAAAAAAAAGGTAGCAGAAAAATTAGCTCTAAAGCAGCTTCCCCGTACTTATGAATTCCTCAGTTATTTGGATAGAAGAAATCCCCAATTAGCATCTCAGATTAGAAAAAAAGTGAAAATTCACAAAATTCGCTCTCTCTCCGGAATCGTTTCGGTTTCAGTTTTAACTAAACCATACCCTTGTCATTACAAATGCGCTTACTGCCCCAAAGAAAAAGGCATACCCCAAAGCTATCTTAGTGATGAGCCGGCTGTAGCTAGGGCTAAAAAAGTAAAGTTTGACCCTTTTTTACAAGTAAAAAACAGATTAAAGGTGCTTGAACGAGGGGGGCATCCAACTGATAAAGTTGAGCTTCTAATTTTGGGGGGGACTTTTTCTTTGCTTCCCCAAAAATATCGCCAATGGTTTGTAAAAAGGTGTTTTGAGGCTGCTAATGAAAAAACAAGCAGAACTCTTATTCAAGCGCAAAAGATAAATGAAAGGAGCAAGCACCGGATTATTGGGATTACTATTGAAACTCGTCCGGACTTAATAGATGAACGCGAAATTAAATTTTTGCGGCATTTAGGCATTACAAGAGTAGAGCTTGGGGTGCAGACCTTTTTTGATTTTTTGCTCAAAAAAGTTAACCGCGGCCACGGAAAAAAAGAAAGCTTTAGGGCAGCTTATCTTTTAAAAGAATCAGGTTTTAAAATTACTTATCACTTAATGTTGAACCTGCCCGGCAGTAATCCTTTTTTAGACTGGTTGTCTGGAATTTTGTTCTTTTTTCATTCCCATCTGCGTCCCGATCATTTAAAAATTTATCCTTTAATGGTTGTAAAGGGATCTTTAGTTTATAAATGGTGGCAAGAGGGAAAAATCAAAACTTATAGTAAAAATACTCTAATTTATGTCTTATCTGCCATTAAAAAATTTACCCCTCCTTTTATAAGAATTATTAGAGTAATTAGAGATATTCCGGCCCAATATATTGAGGCAGGGGTAAAATTTTCTAATCTTAGGCAAGAAGTTCATCGTTTTATGGCGCAAAAAGGTCTAGCTTGCCGCTGTATTCGCTGTCGTGAAATAAAAGGAGAAAAACTAATTAATCCTCGCTTGGTGGTAAGAAGGTATTGGGCAAATTTTGGCAAGGAGTATTTTTTAAGCATTGAAGACAAAAAACACTTGGGAGCACTTTTGCGTTTGCGAATCCCCCATTATTTTCTAAAAAACAAAAAAACTTTTTTTAATACCTTAAAAAACGCTGCTTTGATTAGAGAGATTCATACTTATGGCAAATCAGTTCCTATTAGCAAAAAGTTTAAAGGAGCGGCACAACATCAAGGATTTGGAGAAGTTTTGCTTAAAAAAGCTGAAGAGATTGCCAGGCGAGAAGGGGTGAAAAAAATAGCTGTTATTGCCGGTGTGGGGGTTAGGGGTTATTTTCGTAAATTTGGTTACAGACTTCAAGAAACCTATATGGTAAAAGATTTAACTGATAGTTTTTAGGTTTTTTTATGCTTTTGCCAATTAGAAGCAGGCAGTTTTTGTCTTGACATCTTTTATACATACTTTATACTAAAAGTATGACACAAAATCATGTTCTAACTCCTGCCCAAAAACAGGTATTAGATCTTATTAAAGAGTCATTGGGTTCAGAAGGCTATGCTCCTACCATAAGAGAAATGGCTCAAGAGTTGGGTTTTAAATCTCCCCGTGCTGTGGCTTATCATTTAGAGCAGTTAGAGAAAAAGGGTTATATTAAAAAAACAGCTGATGGGGCAAGAAACATATCTTTAGTTTATGAAGAAAAAAATAAAAAAACTCTTTTTGTCCCCTTGGTTGGCTGGTCCGCAGGAGGGAGACCGATTTATGCTGAGGAAAATATTATTGATTGGATTGCGATTTCCCCTAGCTTTATTAAAGAAGACTCAGACTTCTTTCTTTTGCGAGTTAAAGGCAATTCAATGGCTCCTAAGATTGAACATAATGATATTGTGGTTGTTAAACGCCAACTTACTGCTAATCCGGGAGATATTGTAGTGGCTTTAATTGGCTCTGAAACCACAATTAAAAAATACCTTCCTAAAAGAGGACAAATAGTGCTTCAGCCCCTAAATCCGGATTACGAACCCATTGTGGCAAAACCCAGCCGCTTAAAGATACAAGGAGTTATAAAAGGCGTGATGAAGCAAATTAAGTAAATAATTATTTTAGATATTTATCTAATTGTTGGTAAATTCTGTAAGCTCTAAAGCCTAGCCAGTTTTTAGAGAGAAGAGAGCGAGGAAGTCGAGGATCTTTACGAATAATATCAAGGTATTTAAGTTCAGTTAGCTTTGCTAAAAGATCGAGCGCTTTTTCTTTGAGTTCTGCCTTTAGGTTATTTAAGTTTTTTAATCTTTTAAATTTACGTTTTGTGTCTTGTATAAACTCACGGTATTGTTTTTCAATTTTTTGCGGCTTCCAAACTGAGTTAATCAGGCTTTTTTCATCTGCTGAAGAAAGAATGCCGTAAAAAACCTTAACCTTTTTTTCTAATCCGTGATTGGTTAGGTAAAGTTTTAAATTTTGATGTAATGGATGGGGGCAAACCCAAACGCTGTTTTGCCAAACAGAGAAGCCGTATTTTTTGAGCTGGTAGCGCAGCTGGTCTCTAATCTTTTTTTCTGTTTCCGGAATGTTAAAAACTACCATTGTCCAGCGCCTGTGCCAAAGAGGAAGTGCATATCTTATTTTTTCAGTTTTAGGGATTCGTCTTTTGGCTCTAGCAGTAGCCTTAATTAAATCCTCTTCTTGAATAATTTCTCCTTTTTTCTTCATCTCTGTTAGAGATTTTTTTAGTTCACTAGTTTTTGCTCCCAAAACACTTTTAATAATTTCGGCGAGCGCTGACTCACTCATTCCTTTTTCGTCTTTTAGGAGATAAGCAATTGAAGCTTTTAAATCCATAGGGCCTTTTTAGTTTAATGCCCCTCTTGTCTTTAATTTAGCGTTCATTAACTAAGCTGTCAAATTTATTTTATTTACTTTAATTGACACGAAAAATATTACAAAAAGAAAACCCCCTCTGGTTTCAGAGGGGGTGGGTGTCTTTTGGGC